>CAZMRP010000741.1:0-2948 GCA_964568275.1 uncultured Myxococcales bacterium | reverse complement strand
GTGGGGCATCGTCTCGGGCGAGCCGTTCGAGGCCCGGGCGCGGGAGCTGGCGGGACGCACGCCGCCGCCGGCCGCCGCCGAGCCCGGTCCGGCCGACCGGGTGACCGACGCCGACGTGCAGCTGGTGTGGCTCGACGCCGCGGCGCTGTCGCGGCTGCTGGTGGAGCTGACGGCGGGATTGGGCCCGGTACCGCCCGCCGAGGACCTGCGCGGGCTCGCCGCCGGGCTGTGGGTCGGCGACCACCCGCGAGCCGAGGCCTGGCTCGAGGCGCGCGGGCCGGCGTCGGCCGCGGCGGTCACCGACACCCTGCGCACCGCCGCCACGATGCTGCAGCTCGGCGTGTCGGTGCAGGCCGCACAGCTCGGCGTCGAGTTCGGCGCCGACATCCAGCGACGGGCCGAACAGGTGGCGGCGATCGCGGAGCGTGCCGTGTTCGAGACGCGGGACACCCTCTCCCGCGTGCGCCTCGAGCTGACCGCGGACGAGCTGGCGCACGTGCAGGGCTTCGCGCTGGCGCTGGCGAGCCGCGAGCTGACGGACTAGCCGCTCACTCCTCGCCGGCGGCCTGCCCGGCCCGGCGGAACTGCTCGAGCACCGCCGCGGCGGCGGGGTTGGTGACGCAGGAGCGGGCGACCTCGGGCGGCAACGTCACGGCCCAGCAGTCGGCCCGCAGCGCGAGCCGCACGTGGTCCTCGCCCTTGATGCTGGCGGCGAGCACCCGCAGGCCGCTGTCGGCGGCGACGCCGCGAACGTCCTCCAGCAACCGGGCGGCGCCGTCGTCGCCGAACGCCTGCGCCGCGCGACCGACGAACGGGATCAGCACGTCGGCCCCCGCCTCCGCCGCCAGCAGCGCCTGGCCCAGCGTGAGGATCGCGGTGGCCGCGGTGCGAATCCCCGCCCGCCGCAGCGCGGACAAGGCCGCGAAGCCGTGCTCGAGGGCGGGGATCTTGACCCACAGTCGGCCGTCGAACAGCCCGGCCAGCCGCTCGGCGTCGGCCGCGATCGCCGCCGGCTCGCCCCAGGTTGCCTGCAGGAACAACCGGCCGATCCCCAACTTCGCACAGCGCTCGACCGCCTGCTCCGCCGTCGCCCCGCCGCGAGCCAGGATCAACGGGTTGGTGGTGACGCCGTGGAACGCTCCGTGCGCCCACAGCCCGGACAGCTCGACCGGGTCGATCGTGTCGAGGAACAGCTTCATGGGAGGGAGTATCGTCGCCGGCGCGCGACCGATCAACCCCGCGCGCCGGACGTCACTTCACGACCGGCTCGACCTCGGCGGTGCAGGCCGAGCAGCGGCTGGCCTTCTGCGGGATCTTGGTCAGGCAGAACGGGCAGTCGCGCGTGTCGGGCGGCGGGGCCGGCTTCTTGAGCTTGTTCATCTGCTTGACGAACATGAAGATCACGAAGGCGACGATCAGGAAGTCGATGATCGCCTGGATGAAGATTCCGTAGTTCAGGGTCGCGGCGCCGGCTTCCTTCGCGGCGGCCAGCGACGGGTAGCCGGTGCCCGAGAGGTCGTAGAACAACTCGGAGAAGTTCGCGCCGCCGGTGAGCTTGCCGATCGGCGGCATGATCACGTCGTTGACCAGGGAGGTGACGATCTTGCCGAACGCGGCACCGATAATCACGCCGACGGCCAGGTCGATCACGTTCCCTTTCGCCGCGAACTCCTTGAACTCCTTCAGCATTCCCATCGCTCCTCCTCCTCCGGCCGGGCGCTGCCGGCACGGCGTCGCTCTGTAGCACATCCCCGGAAACAGTCCAGCGACCGGGCCGCGCGTCGGGCGCCCGACGTGCGAGGCCCGCGCGACAGGCCCTGGGCTTGGCTCGGCCCCTGCGATATGCTGGAGGCGTCTGCGCGTTCCGGGAGGCTCCGCACCGAGGCGTCGCATGAAGCAGGAGGATCGTTCCCTCGAGTCCGTCGGCGGCATCGTGGTCGTCGAGGGCCCCGACTCCGGTCTGGTCGTCCCGCTGGACGAACGGCCGATGGTCGTGGGGCGCGAGACCGGTTGCGACGTGCGGCTGGTGGACGCCGCCGCCTCGCGGCGCCACCTGCTGCTCGCCCCGGACAACCGCGGCCGCTGGTTCCTCGAGGACCTGGGCAGCAGCAACGGGACGTTCCTCGACGACCGGCGCATCGAACGCGAGCGACTGGCCCCCGGCGCCGAGATCGCCCTCGGCGAGACGAAACTGCGGGTGCTGTCGGTGGACGAGCTCCAGGGGTCGCTGCGACGGCGCTCCGCCAACGTCGCCAAGCGGGACCCGGTGGCCCAGGTCTGCACGCGCGAGCTGTTCGAGATGCGGCTGCGCACCGAGGTGGGCTTGGCGGTGCGCAAGGGCGCGATCCTCTCGCTGGCCCTCGTCGAGCTGGACCGCCTGCCGGAGCTGGAGGCGCGGGCGCCGGGCCTCCGGGCCCGCGTGCTGCCCGCCATCGCCCTGCGACTCGGCGGCGTGCTCCGCGAGAACGAGTTGCTCGCGCGCTTCGGCGACGATTCCTTCGCCGCCCTGCTGCTCGACCAGAATCCCACGCTGACCTACGTGACGGCCGAACGGCTCTGCACGGGGACCCAGTTCGTCCGCGCCGGCGTCGCCGGCGAGTCGGTGCCGATCACGTCGAGCGTCGGGCTGGCGACGGACCGGGGACGGCGCGACCTGACGGCCGACGAGCTGATCGAGCGGGCGCGGGGCCAGGCGGCGCTGGCCCGCGAGGCCGGCGGCAACTGCGTCAGTCGCTGGGTCCACGTCTCGGCCCGCATCTGTCTCCCGACGGTCTCGTCGGACGTCCTGCCGACCGAGATGGAGGGACCGCGGAAGACCAGGATCCTGCAGACGGTGACCCTGGCGCAGGCCCGAGCGACGCTTCCGCCGCCGGTGCTGCGCATCCCGGAGGCCCTCGACGACGGCGCGCCCGACGAGCCCGCCGCTCCCGCCAAGCCCCGGCGGGACC
>CAZMRP010000740.1:0-2970 GCA_964568275.1 uncultured Myxococcales bacterium | reverse complement strand
GATCCCCCGCCGCCGGTCGATCGTCGCCTGCGCCGTCGCCTGCGCCGCGCTGGTGGCGCCCGCGGCCGCCGCCGCGCCGCCCACCTGGCCCGCCGCCCGGGAGGTCTGGACCGACGGCTTCGAAGGCCCGGGCTTCGACGACCCTTGGGAGGACCAGGGCGAGGGACGGATCACGATCCGCGCCGACGCCGCCCGCGCCCCGAGCGGCTCCGGCCTCGCCGTCGATCTCTCCGGCACCGACCAGGCCTACCTCCAACGCTGGCACATGACCGAATGGCCGCCGCTCGAGTACCCCCGCGACACCTACTTCCGTTTCGCGTTCCGCCCTCACGGCGCGACGATCCCCGCGGGCGCCTCCGCCGCGCTGCTGCGCGTGCGCGACACCGACTGGAACCTGATGGTCGGCCTGCGCCTGACCCAGGACGCCGCCGGCCACCACGTCGCCCTCGAGCTGCCCGACGGCTCCGTCGACGCGACGACGTTCAACCTCGACGACGACTGGCACACGATCGTCGTCGGCGTCCGTCCGCACGACTGGGTCGGCCTGTGGGTCGACGACCAGGCCCCACGGATCGTCGATGGGGTCGCGCACGCCGCCGACTTCGTCCAGGTGCTGCTGCTCGGCAAGCCGGACGGCAACTGGAGCGGCCCGACCCCGAGCGGCACCGTCCACTTCGACGACCTGACGCTGCTGTTCGGCGCGTACCCCGAGCTGTGGGTCGACCCCGTCGCGGGCGACGACGCCGACGAGGGCAACACCGCCGGCGCGCCGCTGCGCACGCTCGCGCTCGCCGCGAAACTGTCGTCGCCCGGGACCACGGTCCACCTGCGGCCCGGCGACTACCGCGAGTCGGTCGTGTTGCCGGTGGATGGGACGGAGGACGCGCCGCTCCGCTTCGTGGCCGACGGCGGCCGCGGCACCGCCCGCATCCTCGGCTCGGAGCCGGCGTCCGCCGTGACCTGGTCCCGGCTCACCAACCCGGCGGAGCTCGACCTGCCGTCCGGCGTCGACCTCGCGACGGCGACGATCTGGATGGCCGACCTCTCCGCCCACGCGCTCGAGGAGCCGCCGAGCTTCGTCGTGCTGCGCGGCGCGGACGGCTCGGTCACCCGGCTCCCCGCGGCGCGCGAGCCCGACGAGCGGATCGACACGCCGTGGAAGCACCACGAGTTCTGGTGGGCCGCCGAGGGCGGGTCCGCCGTCACCACCTGCGAGCCGCGGGACGAGCCCGACTGCGACGAGCCGCAGCGCTCCGACCGCTGGCTGATCGACCACCACGACGACGCCGAGCCCGCCGGCATCGAGCCCGGCAGCCTGGCGAGCCTCGGCGACGTCACCGGCGCGACGATCTTCGTCAAGGACAACTGGAGCGGCCACTACCTGTTCCGCCGCCGCGTCGCCGAGAACCCCGAGCCCGGCCGCGTGCGGCTCCAGGCGTTCCCCGACGCGTACACCGAGGGGTGCTGGTTCGACCACGACCCGGCCAACCCGGCGCTCGGCTGGCACTCCAAGTACTTCGTGGAAGGGCTGGCCAGGCTGCTCGACACGCCCGGCGAGTGGCACTTCGACGTCGCCTCCGGCACGCTCTACGTCTGGACCCCCGACGGACGCTCGCCCGCCGAGCTCGGCCTGGAGTTCTCGGTCCGCGACGTCGGGATCGACCTGTCGCAGCGCTCGCACGTCGAGCTGCGGGACCTCGACGTGCTGCTGTTCGGCGAGACCGGGATCGAGGTGAGCAACGGCGGCGAGACGGACCGTTCGCACGGTCTGCTGCTCGCGGGGCTCGACGTCGGCTGGGTGCGGTACGGCCTCGAGCTGGCCCAGGAGCCCGCGCCCGGCTCGCCCGCCGGCGTCCAGATCCGGCGGTTCACCCTGCGCGACTCGGTGTTCCACGACATCGACACCGTGGCGATCGCCCACTGGGCCGGCTCGGGCGACGACTTCGTGCGGCCGGGGATCACCGACGTGCGGATCGTGCACAACGAGTTCGCGCGCATCGGCTTCCGCGAGAACGAGCGGGGCGGGGTCGGGCTGTCCTTCGGGCGCGCCGACCACTTCCTGTTCGCAGGGAACCACGTGCACGACATCGCGCACTGCGGCGTGCACTTCTCCCAGGGCCAGACCGTGTCGGGCAACCGCGGCTACGATCTGGCTCCCGACGAGGTGCTGACCGGCGACATCCTGGTGCGCGGGAACCTGTTCGAGCGCTGCGTGCAGAACGCGACCGACGCCGGAGGGCTCAAGTTCTGGGGTGCCACCCGTGACCGCAGCCACGTGTTCCGCGACGTGCTGGTCGTCGGCAACGTCTCGCGTGACAACGTCGGCTGGGCCTGGGTCTCCCAGCGCCGCGACAACTGGACCTACTTCGGCCGGGGCGGGATGGGCTACTACATCGACTTCGCCGGCGGGATCTCCTTCTTCCGCAACCTCGCCTGGAACAACGGCCTGGCCGGTTTCATGGCCAGCGGGAGCTGGATCGATCAGCCGGTCGTGCTGGCCAACAACACCGTCGCCGGTTCCCCGCTCGGCTACACGATGGGCACCCGCGGCGCCTTTGCCGACGCCACCGTCGGCCTCGACGCCGTCAACACGATCTTCCTCCACCTCCACCGCTTCGCCTACTCCGTCGGCCAGGACGAGATCCTCGCCGGCCGCGTGCGGCTCGACCACGACCTGTTCCACGACTGCGGCTTCGAAACCTGGGAGCACCACACGCCCGGGCTGATGGCGGGGCACGTGGACGGCAGCGGCTACCGCGAGCTGCCGACCCTCGCCGACGTCCAGGCGCTGGGGTTCGAGGCCGACGGCCGCGTGGAGGACCCGCAGCTGGCGGACTTCGACCCTGCGATGGAGTGGCCCGACTTCCGGCTGACCGCCGCGAGCACCGCCGCCATCGACACCGGCGGGGAACTGCCCGACTCGCTCGCGGCGCTGCTGGAGAAGTTCGGCACGCAGGACGGACGCCTCGG
>CAZMRP010000739.1:0-2972 GCA_964568275.1 uncultured Myxococcales bacterium | reverse complement strand
AGGTCGCGCAGCAGCGCCAGCGCCGCCTCCGGTCGCCGGCTGCCGGCCGAGAGGAACGCGGTCTCGATGGTCAGGAACGGCCGTGCCGGCAGCCCCGTCGCCGAGACCTCGGGCAGCGGCGAGATCGCGAACGGGAGGCCCGCGCGACGGCAGTCGGCGACGAACCACGGGCCCTGGATCGCGAACGGCGCCCGGCCGCCGGTGAACAGCTCGGTGACCAGCGCGCCGTTGGCGTCCGCAGGGACGAGCCCCTCGGCCACCAGCCGTGCGGCGAAGTCCAGCGCCCGGGCGTTGCCCGGAGCGGTGAGGCCCAGCTCGCCCTGCGGCCCGCGCACGCCGCCGCCGAAGCCGTGCAGCCACGCCGCCTGGTAGTAGACCGTGCCGACCTCGTAGGCCAGGCCGAACCGCCCGGCGCCGGGGTCCGAGAAGCGACGGGCCGTCGCCAGCAGCTCGTCGGTGGTCCGCGGCGCCTCCGGCACCAGCCGCGTGTTGCGGAACAGCGCGGCGCTCTTGAAGGCGATCGGCAGGCCGTACAGCCGGCCGTGGTACATCAACGGGTCGACGGTGCCCGGCAGCTGCGTCCGCTCCGCCTCGCGCTCCACCGCGGGCGGCAGCGGCGCCAGCAGCCCGGTGTCGACCCACGCGCCCAGCTGTTCGTGGGCCCAGATGAAGACGTCGGGGCCGTGGCCGCGCGGGATGCCGTTGGTCAGCTTCTGCGTGATCGCCTCGGCGGGGACCTCCAGCAGCCGCACCGAGACGCCCGGCGTGCGGCGGCCGTAGTCCGCAGCCCACTCCGCCAGCGCGGCCGCCTCGTCGCCGTGGTACGCGTGCCACAGCACCAGCTCCTCGGCGGTTGCGGGTGTCGCGGCGAGCGCCGTCCACAGGGCGGCGAGGGTCGCGAGCCTAGGCATCGGTGACGATCCGCCCGCCCGTTTCGGCATCGAACAGGTGCACCTTGGTCGGGTCGACGACCAGCCGCACGGCGTTCCCCGGCCCGAACGGCGTCGGCAGCGCCTGCCGTTCGACCCGGGCCACCAGCGGGCCGAACTCGCCGCGAACGTGCAGGTGGACCTCCCAACCCAGCGGCTCGAGCACCTCGAGCTGCCCCTGGAATCCGTCGCCGGTGGTCGCCACGCGGATGTCGGCGATCGCCAGGTCGTGGGGCCGGACGCCGACCTTGACCCGGCGGCCGGCCTCGAGGTCGGCGGGCAGCGAGCCCGGGAGGAGCGGCACGAGCAGGCCCGGACCGCGGACCGCGGGCGCGCCGGGCTCGCCGGACAGGACGCCGTCGAGCAGGTTCATCGACGGCGAGCCGATGAAGCCGGCGACGAAGGTGTTGGCCGGCCGGTCGTACAGCTCGTCCGGCCGTCCGACCTGCTGCAGCACTCCCCGGTGCAAGAGCGCGATCCGGTCGGCCAGCGTCATCGCCTCGACCTGGTCGTGGGTCACGTAGACCATCGTCGCGCCCAGCTCGCGGTGCAGGCGCTTGATCTCCACGCGCATCTGGGAGCGCAGGGCGGCGTCGAGGTTCGACAGCGGTTCGTCGAACAGGAACGCCTTGGGGCGGCGGACCATCGCGCGACCCATCGCCACGCGTTGGCGCTGGCCGCCGGACAGCTCCTTGGGCAGCCGCTCGAGCAGCAGCGACAGCTCGAGCACCTTCGCCACCTCGTCGACGCGCCGGGCGATCTCCGGCTTCGGGAACTTCCGCACCTTGAGGCCGAAGGCCAGGTTGTCGCGCACGGTCAGGTGCGGGTACAGCGCGTAGCTCTGGAACACCATGGCGATGTCGCGGTCGCGGGGCGCCACGCCGCGCACGTCCCGGCCGGCGATGGTCAGCTCCCCCTCGCTGACCTCCTCCAGTCCGGCAATCATGCGCAGCACGGTGCTCTTGCCGCACCCCGACGGGCCGACGAGGACCAGGAACTCCCCGTCCGCGATCGTCAGGTCGACCCCGCGGACCACTTCCACCTCGCCGTAGCGCTTGCGGACCTGCCTCAGCTCTACCGCGGCCATGTCGGGCGCATCGTAGAGCGGCGGCGCGCCCGTTGGAAGCCCCAACCGCAGCCCCAACCGCGCTGGCGGGCCTCGGCGGACGCCTCTACCGATCGGGGCCGTTCTGTGGCAAGGATCCGGTCGTGAGCACACCGCCCGTCACCTGGCTCGTCACCGGCTTCCCAGCCTGGACCGCGCGGGCGCTGGTGCGCGAGCTGGTCCACGGCGACGAACCCGCGCGCGTGCACCTGCTGGTGCCGCGGGAGGGCGCGACCGAAGCGGAGTCGTTCCTGCGCGAGCTGCGCCCGCTGGGCTCGACGGTGCGGGTGGTCGAGGGCGATGCGGTGCGGATGGACCTCGGCCTGCCCGGCCGCGACTACCTGGCGCTGGCGCGCGAGGTCGACGTCCTGGCCAACCTGTACGACGTCTCCCCGCTGCCGGACGACGGCGTCGGGGGCTACGGCGGCCTGTACGGGCGGCTCGGCGAGCCGGCGGAGCTGACGGTCAAGGCCGTGGAGGAGGCGTTGGAGTTCGCGGCGGCGGCCGCTCCGCGCCTGCGGCAGGTCGTGCAGCTCGGGTCGCTGACCGTCGCCGGGGACCACGAGGGGGTGTGGACCGAGGAGGATCTGACGGCGGGCCAGCGGCACCGCACCGCGGCCGAGCGCTCCCGGCACCGCGCGGAGCGGCTGCTGTGGCGCGCGCGCGACCGGGTGCCGTTCACGATCTTTCGCGTCGGAGCGCTGCTCGGGGACAGCCGCACGGGCGAGCTGGGGTGGTACCACGGGCCGCACGACCTGCTGGAGCTGCTGTTGGCGCTCCCGCCGGCCGGCGCCTGGACGAGGGTCAAGCCGCCCGCGGGGTTGCACGCGGTCCCGGTGGACCATCTGGCGCGGATGATGCGGGCGGTGGGCGGCGAGCCTCCGGCGCGCAGCGGGGCGCTGCACGTGGCCCCGTCGACGCGGTTGCCGCTGGCGCAG
>CAZMRP010000738.1:0-2973 GCA_964568275.1 uncultured Myxococcales bacterium | reverse complement strand
GGCGACCGCTCCGCACCGCGGCCGACCGTTCGAGGCCGCGGCGGAACTCCGGTTCGGCGCCGAAACGGCGGCGGTGCGGCTCGCCGCCGGCGGCACCGCGTTCCTGTGGATCGACTCGCGCTTCAACGACAGCCACGCCTTCGGCTGGGTGCTCGACGCCGCCGGCGCACCCCGCCGCGCCCCCACCGACCTCGCCCCCGGTTCGCCCCGCACCGAGTTCGTGACGCTGGCGGCCGGCCCGCAGGGCGGCGCCTGGGGCGCGTTCACCCGCTGCGAGAGCTACTCGATCTGCGGCAAGTCGGTGGTCCACCTGGCGACCTTCGCGGCGGACGGCGCCGTCCGCGCCGCCGCGGTCACCGCCGACGACGGACGCTACTGGGGCCCGGCGCTGGCCGTCGTGTCGCCGGCGGACCCCGCCGCCCCGTCGCGACTCGCCCTGGCGATGGGGCGCGGCGAATACTCCGCGCGACGCGCCGTCGTCCGCTTCGCCGACCTGCCCGAGGGCGGCAACCCCGCCGAGACCCTGCGCGCGGCGACCGACGTCGTGCTGCCGGCGAACCGCGGGGACGACGTTGGCGCGATCGCCGCCGCCGCTGGACCCGCCGGCCTCGTGGTCGCGTTCGTCGACATCGGCGCGGGGGGCACCAAGGTGCTCCGCACGTTTCTCGTACCCGCCGCCGACGCCCCCGTGGAAGGGGTGACCATTCCCGCGCCGGACGCGCCCGCCTGGGGCGCCCATCGCCTCGTCGGCCACCCCGGCGGCCTGGCGCTCGTCGACTCGCGCGTCGCCGGTGGCGAAGCGGACACCGTGCTGCACCTGCTGGAGCCCGACGCCTCCGCGGTCCGCCGCACCGTGGTCGTCGGGCGCGGGCTCTTCACGCGCAACCCGACCGTCGCCTTCGCGGACGGCCGCTTCGGCCTGGCCTGGTACGACGGCGACACCGACGGGATCTGGGCGGCCCTGGTCGGCGCGACGGGCCGCACCGACCTCGGACCGACCCGTCTCGACGACCCCGCCGCGCGGGCGAGTTTCGGTTACCCCGTCGTCGTTCCGCCCGCGTCGGACGGGCCCTGGACCGTCTGGTACACCGACCCGTACGAACTGCAGCGGGCCGAGTTGGCGCTCGGCTGATCTCCCCGCCGAGCGGCCCGCCGTCCCAATCGGAAACAGGTGTCTCACGACGGGACAGACGCGGGGCCGGCCCTTCGAACTAACCCTCCGTAACCAGAGATCTCCTGTGGTACCTCGAACATGGCATCCTTCTTGATCCGACCTGGTTGAACCGATAGGGGACGCTCGGCGGGGGCGAGGGAGGACGGAGATGGGAATTCTGAGTTGGCTCGGCATGGAGTCGCAATGCGAGGCGGACCCGGTGGCGCTGGACGATTCGAACTTCCGCAAGGAGGTACTGGAATCGGATGTCCCGGTGGTGGTCGACGTCTGGTCGGACGGCTGCGTGCCGTGTCGGGCCCTGGTGCCGACGGTCCGGAAGCTGGCCTGCAAGTACGAGGGGAAGGTCAAGGTCGCGCAGCTCAACGTGCAGCGCGGCCAACGCTCGGCGGCGGCGCTCGGCGTGAGCGGCACGCCCACGATGCTGTTCTTCAAGCGCGGCAAGGTGGTCGAGCGGGTAGTCGGGATGCGGGGCCAGCACTACTACGAGGAGATCATCGACACGGACCTGCTCGAGCAGCCGTCGGCGGAAGAGCCGGCGGCGCAGGCGAACTGAGACGGGAGTTGTGGAATGCGAGCGACGTGGAAGGCCTGGAGTCCCAGACGGAGGCGCGTGGTGACCATCGCGATCGGAGCGGTCGTCGGGGCGGTGCTTGGATTCGCCTACTACCAGTTCGTGGGTTGCGCCTCGGGCGGCTGCCCGATCACCTCCAATCCGTGGATCTCGACGTCCTACGGCGCCGCGATGGGCGCGCTGCTCGGGGGCGTCTAGCGCGCCGGGCGGTGTCGCGATGAACTTCGACCTGCTCGGAGTGTTCGGCGCGGGCGTCCTGACGTTCGCAACGCCGTGCGTACTGCCGCTGGTGCCGATCTACCTCTCCGCTCTGGTGGGCGGCGACCTGACCGCCGCGGCCTCCGGCGCGGTGCGGCGGGGCCGGGTGTTGCTGCGCGCCGCACTGTTCTCGCTCGGGTTCCTCGCCGTATTCACGCTGCTCGGCCTCACCGCCACCTCGGCCGGCTCGTTCCTCGCCGAGCACCGGGCCGCGCTGCAGCTCGTCGGTGCGCTGCTGATCCTGACCTTCGGATTGAAGTTCCTCGGAGTGATCTCGTTGCCGTTCCTCGATCGGATGCTGCGGCTCGACGAGCAGCGCATGCGGACGCGGTTCGGCGGGGTGAACGCGCTGCTGATGGGGGTGGTGTTCGCCGTCGGCTGGTCGCCCTGCGTCGGCCCGGTGCTCGGCTCCGTGCTGACCTACACCGCCGCGAAGACGGCCGATCCGTGGAGCGGCGCCGGGTACCTGCTGGTCTACGGCCTGGGCTTCGCCCTGCCGCTGCTGGTCGTGGCGGCGCTGGCCGAGGCGGGGACGCGGCTGCTCCGGCGGATCAAGCCCCACCTGCCGAAGATCGAGAAGGGGCTCGGCGCGCTGATGGCGGGCCTGGCCCTGGCGCTGCTGGTCGACCTGGCCCCGCGGCGCGGCGTCGCCGGCAGCGGGACGCGCGCCGGTCCTTTGGCGCGCGGAGCGGCCGGACAGCCGCTGCCGACCAGGCGCGCGCTGGTCTCGCGCGACGGCACGGGCTGCGAGGGGGGGAGGCCGGTGCTGCGGCGGGGACCCGCTGCCAGAACGTGACCAGTCGGTCATGCTCGGCAGCGACCCGCGCGCGATCCTCAACGCCTCCCCAGCGATGTCGGGCGGCAAATTCCTGCTCCCAGCGGTCGCAAAGCGATTGCAGGAGGCCTGTATCCATTGGTTACTTCAGCGTTCCGTCCGGCAACGGAAACCGAGCGGGGTCCATATCCAGCG
>CAZMRP010000737.1:0-2973 GCA_964568275.1 uncultured Myxococcales bacterium | reverse complement strand
GGTCGGCGGCGCGGTGGAGGTGTGGAGCCTTGCGCAGTGCCTCGAGCGTGCGATCGAGCTGCGGGCGGAGCTGCGCGGCGACGACGCGGCGGTGGCCGAGGCGGCGGCCGAGGTGGAGTACGCCCGCGCGGGCTACCTGCCGTCGGCCTCGCTCAGCGGCGGGTACCGGCGGGCGGCGTACGCGACGACCGGCCTGGCCGGCGTGAACGACTTCTCGCTGGGGGTCACCGCGCGGTGGGTGGCGACCGAGCTGGCCTGGGTGCCGGGCGAGGTCCGGGCGGCGGAGGCGTACGCCGCGGCGGTGGCCGCCGGGACCGACGTCACGCTGCGGGCGATCCGGCTGGAGGTGATCGTCGCCTACGACGTGCTGTGGGGCGCCCGGCGCGTGGCCGAGCTGACCCGCGAGACGCTGGCCGCCGCGGAGGGGCACCGGGAGTACGCGGTGGTGCGCAGCGAGGTGGGCTTCGGGGCGCAGGCGGACGTGGCGCGGGCCGAGGTGGAGATCGCCGACGCGCGGCTATCGATCGCCGCCGCGGACGCGGCCGTGGAGACCGCGCGGGCGCGCCTGGTCCGGGCGATCGGGCTGCCGGCCGGCACGACGGTCGACATCCCCGACACGGAGCCGGAGGGGGGTCCGGTGCCGGAGCCGTTTGCGGAGGTGCCGGAGCGGCCCGAGTTGGTGGCGCTGGAGCGCGAGGTGGATGCGGTGCGGCTGCACGCCGAGACGGTCGAGGCCGGCTACTGGCCGCAGGTGACGCTCAGCGCGAGCTACGGGGTCCAGGACGACGACTTCTTCCCGACCCGGCAGGTGTGGGCCGTCGGCGCGACGGTCGACGTGCCGCTGCTGTCGTGGGTCGCGACGGGTCCGGCGGTGGACGCCGCCGAGGCGCGGGCCGCGCAGCTGGAGTCGCGGGTCGAGAGCCTCCGCAGCGACCTGGTGCTCGAGGTGCAGGCGGCGCGGTACGCGTTGCAGGAGGCGCTGGCGCGGCTCGAGGCCTGCGCTCCGCTCCAGGCCAGCGCCGCCGAGAACCTGCGGGTCGCCGAGGGGCTGTACCAGGAGGGTGCGGGCTCGATGATCGAGCTGGTCGACGCCCGGAGCGCCGTCCAGCGGGCGCAGATCACCCGGGTGCTGGCGGTGCGCGACGTCGCGATCGCGGCCGCCGAGTACCGCTACGCCGCGGGCGAGGAGCCATGAGCATGGTCGGGACAGGAATCGCCGGGGGGCTCGGCGGGGACGTTGGAGGCGGGCGGCCGGCGCCGGGCGAGCAGCGCGACGACCACCACGCCGGCGGCGAGCACGAGCAGGGCGGCGTCGGCGACCACCAGCGCCCACTGGCCGTGGCCGGCGTAGACCGGGAACAGGCGGATCAGCGAGGCGATGGTGGTGACCAGCATCGCCACGGCGGGCACCAGCGTGAACAGCGGCCGCCTCGTCCCGCGTCGCACCAGCCAGGCCGAGACCGCGATCAGCGCCAGCGCCGCCAGCAGTTGGTTGGCGCTGCCGAAGATCGGCCAGATGGCCTTGAAGGCGTTGCTCCAGGCCAGGAACAGCATCAGGGCCACCGACAGTCCGGCGTTGAACCACGGATGGCGCAGCAGCGCGGGGACGCGGCCGCGGCCGAACACGATCTCCCACAGCTCCTCGAACAGGTAGCGGTTGAGCCGCACGGCGGCGTCCAGCGTCGTGATCACGAAGCCCTCCACCAGCAGGATGCCGAACACGGTCCCGTACGCCGTGGGCAGGTGGAACGCCCCCTCGATCAACCGGCCGACGGCCAGCGAGAAGGCCAGGATCGGGTTCGAGCCGGCCTCGACCGCCGGGTGCACGATCGCCCGGTAGTCGTCCCAGGACAGCGCGGAGCCGACCGCCAGCAGGACGCAGAGGGCCAGCAGCGACTCGAGCAGCATCGCGTCGTACCCGACGGTCTTGACGTTCCGCTCGTTGGCCACCTGCTTGGCGGAGGTGCCCGAGGCGACCATGCTGTGGAAGCCGGAGATGGCGCCGCAGGCGATCGTGGTGAACAGCACCGGCCAGATGTAGCCCAGCTTCGCCGAGCCCTCGACGACGTTCGAGGCCGGCGCCGCCAGCTCCAGCCCCTGGGCGCCGCCGACCACCAGGGCGCCGAACAGGGCCACGATCCCCACGTAGAGGATCTGCACGTTGATGAAGTCGCGCGGCTGGAGGATCACCCACACCGGCACCCCCGCGGCGAACAGCACGTAGACCGACAGCACGACCATCCAGAGCTTGGGGTCCAGGCCGATCGGCAGGTGGAAGCCGACCACGATCGAGCCCGCGCAGATCAGCGCGGCGATCAGGTAGGCGAGGCGGGTGTCGAGCCTGCGGCGGTGCAGCAGCCAGCCGAGCAGCGGCGAGAGCAGGGTGATGATCACGACCGAGGTCGAGGCGATGCCGCCGATGATGCCGACCGTCTTGCCGTCCTTGACCGCCGTGTTGAGCAGCGTCTGGTCGGCCGCCAGGCCCAGCTTCTCGAGCGGCCACATCGAGGTCAGGGAGATCGACGTGGCGGCGAGGAAGGCCGAGGTGACGAGCACGATCATCACCAGCGAGAACAGGATGAACAGGGTGAAGCCGGCGTTGCCCAGCGTCGAACGGGCGATCTCGGCCATCGAGCGGCCCTGGGAGCGGACCGAGACGAACAGCGCCGCCAGGTCGTGCGCCGCGCCGAAGAAGATCCCGCCCAGGATCACCCAGAAGATGCTCGGGGCGTAGCCGTACAGGATCGCCAGCGTCGGGCCGAGGATCGGCCCCGCGCCGGCGATGGCCGAGAAGTGGTGCGCGAACAGCACGTGCACCCGCGTCGGGACGAAGTCGCGTCCGTCCTCGCAGGTCGTGGCGGGGGTCGGGCGGGCCGGATCGAGCCCCAGCCGGCGGGCGACGTGGCGGCCGTAGAACCGGCCGCCCAGGACCAGGGCGACGATGCCCAGCACCAGCGGCAGCAGGACGTTCAT
>CAZMRP010000736.1:0-2976 GCA_964568275.1 uncultured Myxococcales bacterium | reverse complement strand
CGGCACCCGTGTCACCGATGCGCCATCCTGGCGCATGCACCGCCGCCCGGAGCTATTGCGATTGTTCGAGGAGCACGTCTATGGGCGCCTGCCCGGCCGTCCGCCTGGCGAGCGATTTGAGGTCATCCAGACCGACGAGCAAGCCCTCGGAGGCCTGGCACTTCGCAAACGCATCGTGGCGCGGTTCGATCCGGCCACCGAGCTCGGCGCGGCCATGACCGCCCTCGGCGTGGACCTGCCCCCCTTCGGCCTGCTCGAGTCGCTCGACGCCGGCGCCGAGATGTGGGTCGCCTCCCGGATGAACCCCGCGGCGGTGCGCCGCCTGATGGGGCTGTTGGCCGAGCCGATGGAGCGGTTCGTCGAGCAGTCGCTGTCCGAGGAATGGCGGGCGCAGACGATCGAGGTCCTGCGGGCGATGGTCGAGTCGTACGCCGGTACCGACGGGCGGATGGTCGTGGCCTCCCGGACCCTCGCCGACGGTCGCGGCGCCTTCTCCGCCCTGCTCGGCCAGTCCGGGGACCCGGTCGCGGTGCGTGCCGCGCTGCGCCGCGGATTCGCGGCCGCCGCCTCGCTGCTGCAGAAGGTCTCGGACAAGTACTCGTTCGGCGCCGCCGTCACCTGGAGCGAGGCGACGGCCCGCGCGGGCGGCGCCGACGTCGACCGCCTCACCATCGTCGTCCCCCGGGCGTCCCTCGGACCCCTGGCGGACGCCTTCCAGCCCGGCACGGGCGACCTGCGCTGGGAGGTCTCGGTGGTCGTCACCCCGTCCGTGCTGGCGCTGACCACCGAGCTCGACCCGGCCGTGCTCCAGCGGCTGCTCTCCGGCCGCGGCCTGGGCGGCGGCGCGGCTTCCGGCTCGGTGCTCGCCGCCCGGCTCGCCGCGCCCGAGCCCAACCTGGTCGAGCTGGGGTGGTTCGACCTCGCCCCGGGCTTCCGCAACAACCCGGCCCTGTCCTGCCCGCCCGACGTGACCTTCCCGACGCTGCCGCTGCACATCGAGGCGGCGTTCGCGCCGGAAGGCTTCGACATGGTCCTCGACGTCCTGCCCGACGGCCTCGGTGCCGTCGATGCGTACATGAAGGCGATGTCCCGCTGCATGCCCACGGCCCCCACGCCGCCGCAACCCTAGCCGACCCGCCCGGCGGTCGCCTTGCCCGCTTCCCGGATCCGTGCGAATCTGCCTGCTGGACGCGCGCGGAGCCGCCGGTGCCGCACCGCGCGGGGAGGGATCGATGATGGGACGGACGACCTGGACGCTCCTGGCTGCGGCGTGTCTCGCCGCCGCTCCGGCCGGTTGCAGCGACGACGACTCGACCCAGGACGTGGCGGACGACGCCGGCACGGACGACGTCGCGGTGCCGGAGGACGTCGGCCCCGACGCGGACGCCGACGGCGACGAGGACTCCGGCGTCGACGTGGACGTCGAGGTCGAGCTGGATGTCGAGGCCGACGCGGATGCCGAGGCCGATGCGGACGCCGAGGCCGACGGCTCCGTCCCGGACGGCACCTGCCTCGCCCCCCGGCTGCTCGCCTGCGGCGACCGGCTGACCGGGGAGAGCACCGCCGCCGGCGCCTCAAACCTGGACCGCTACCCGCACTGCGAGTCCTATCCGGAGACCGGTCCGGAAATCGTCTACGTCTTCACCGGCACCACCGACAACCGCGTGACGATCTCGATGACGCCCGCCGGCAGCGACGACCTCGACCTGTTCCTGCTCGGGGCCGACTGCGACCCCGCCGCCTGCCTCGCCTCCAGCGCCTCCACGGCGGCCGAGACGATCACCTTCTCGGCCGAGGTCGACGCGACGTACCACGTGGTCGTCGACGGCTTCGACGGCGCGTCCGGGGCCTACGTGCTCGCCGTGAGCTGCGAGGCCGGCGAGTTGTGCGGCAACGGCACCGACGACAACGGCAACGGCCTGGTCGATTGCCTGGATTCCGAGTGCTGGTCCGCCGCCGCCTGCGCCGAGACGTGCACCGGCGGCATCGACGAGGATCGCAACGGCCTCGTCGATTGCCTCGACCTCGCCGCCTGCGGCTCCGACCCCGCCTGCGTCGAGCAGAACTGCGGCGATACCGTGGACGACGACGCCGACGGCGTCGCGGACTGCCTGGACTGGGACTGCCTCGGCAGCCCCGAGTGCCTCGGGGGCGCCGGGACCGTCGGCGACCCGTGCACCTCGCACCTCGATTGCGCCGCCGGCGCCTGCCTGCTCGAGGCCGACTGGGGCTGGCCGGGCGGGTATTGTACACAGTGGTCGACCGCCGACGACACCTGCGGCGGGTGCCCCACGGGCAGCACCTGCTACGACTACAGCGGCTGGGGCTACGGTCCGTTCTTCTGCCTGCGCGACTGCCCCGGCGGCACCGAGTGCCGCGCCGACGTACAGACCTGCCACAGCAGCGGTGTCTGCGTCGGCGCCTGCACCAATGACCTCCAGTGCGAAACGACCGGCCACTGCGCGCTCGAGGGCGCCGCCGTCTCCGGCCTGTGCACCGCCCCCGCGGAGGTCTGCACCGGCGGCGTCGACGAGGACGGCGACACGCGCACCGACTGCGCCGACCCCGATTGCGCGTTCAGACCGTCCTGCGCCGCGGCCGCCGCGACCCTCGAGGGGAGCGCCACCTGCCCCTCCGCCGTGGCGTTGACCCTGCCGGCCGGCGAGCGCGGCTCGCTCCTGGTGACCGGCACCCTCGCGGTCGGCGACGGCGACGACCGGCTGCCCGGCTGCGGCTATCGGGACTCGGTCGACGTCTTCTACCGCTTCACCCTGACCCGCGCGGCCCAGGTGACGGTCCAACTCCGGTCGTTGGATGCCGACGCGCTCCCCGCACCGATGGTCGCGCTGGCCTATGCCTGTGACGAGCCGGACTTCCAGTGCGTCGCGGAGTCGACCACGGCCCGCCTGGACGTGACCCTCGCCGCCGGCACCCACTACCTGACGCTGACAGTCTTCGACAACGAGAGCTTTGTGC
>CAZMRP010000735.1:0-2983 GCA_964568275.1 uncultured Myxococcales bacterium | reverse complement strand
GCTCCGGTCGTGCGCGTCTCGGGCCTCAAGGCTCTCGAGGGCGACGCCGAGTGGGAGCCGGAGGAACTCACCGACCCGGACTCCAACGTGTTCCACAAGGCCGTGCCCTTCGACCCGGACGGACAGGGCGAGGCGATTCTGACCATCGGCGCCGTCGGCGCGCACCTCAAGGCCTGGCGCAAGCGCGACGGCGTCTGGAGCGCGACGAGCCTGTGGCACCCGACCTTCGGCGGCAAGATCGACCGCCTGCGCGACCTGGAACTCGGCGACGTCAACGGCGACGGGCAGGCCGAGCTGGTGATCGCGACGCACGACCAGGGGGTGGTCGGCGTCCTGACCCGCCGCGGCGAGACCTGGGAGGCCGTCGAGCTCGACAAGCGCCCCGACACCTTCGTCCACGAGGTCGAGCTGGGCGACATCGACGGCGACGGGACGCTCGAGTTCTTCACCACCCCGAGCCTGCCCAACGTCAGCAACGCGGAGCAGCAGGGCGGCGGGATCGACATGTACCGCTGGGACGGCACGACCTACGTGCGCACGCAGGTCGCCTGGTCCGACGAGGCGCACGCCAAGGAGATCCTCGTCGCCGACCTCGACGGCGACGGCCGGGCCGCGCTGTTCGCCGTGCTGGAGGCCAAGACCGTGGCCGGCCAGGACTGCACCAAGCTGCCCGACTTCGTGCCGCTGCGCATCCCGCGCTACGAACTGGAAGGCGGGACGTTCGTCGAGCGCGACCCGGCGACGGTGCCGGACTGCATGGCGCGCTTCCTCGCCTGGGGCGACGTCGACGGCGACGGCGCCAACGAGCGGGTGCTGGCGACCAAGAACGCCGGGCTGTGGCTGCTGCGCGGGCCCGAGCGCGGCAGCGGCACCGCCGAGCAGATCGATGCCGATTCGGGCGGCTTCGAGCACGCCACGCTGGTCGCCGACCTCGACGGCGACGGCACCGCCGAGCTGTACGTCGCCGCCGACGCGCAGCACGAGCTGCGGCGCTACCGCTGGAACGCGGCGAGCCGGACCTTCGACCGCGAGACGATCCTCGAGCTGGGCGGCGACCAGATCACCTGGAACGTGACCTGGGCCCGCCTGCCCTAGCCGCGGAGCAGGCTCCGATGCGGCGCGGATTCATCCCGGCGACGTTGGTCCTGCTGGTTGCCGCCGTGGGCGCCCCGCCGGGACGGGCGCAGGAGGTTCCCTCCCCGGCCGACCCGGCCCGGCTCGGCGTGCCCGCCTCCCGGCCCGAGCCGCAGTGGCCCCGACTGCCGACCGACGACGAGCTCGCCGCGGCGATGGCCGACTACGCCGCGCGGTTGCAGGTCGCCGTCCCGACGGTCCGCGTCACGCTCGGCGAGCCGATCAAGATGCACGCGCCCGGCGCCCGCAACCCGACCCAGTCCGCGATGGCCGTCTTCCCGTACCACCTGGCCAGCGACCACGTCCGGCTGACGCCGTTCTGCATCGGCGTCGTCGACTACTGGACCGACCTCGGCTTCCACGTCGGGTCGTCGTTCATCTCCGGCTGCTACGACACCGCGGAGGCGCGCGCGGCGGCCCTGCGCGGCTATCTGCTCGAGGCCGGCGGCTGGCGCGTGCTCGGCTTCCCGGCCGGCAACTTCCGGCTCGAGCTCGCGCCCTTCGGCGAGGACGGCCTCGGCTTCGTCGCGCGGCTGCTGCGCCTCGACCCGGCCGACCCGCAGGCCCCCCCCGTGCCGGCCGCCGGCGAGACGCTCGTCGTCCATGCGTTCGACCACGAGCACAACGCGTGGAAACTCGCCGACGCCTTCCGCGCCAACGGCGTGGAGGACAGCCGGCTGGCCCACCTCGAGGGCCGGGACGGCGCCCCCGCCGACCACGCCGGCACCGCGGCGCTCGCCTCGCACTCGCCCGCGGCCCAGGCCGCGCCGCTGGAGCTGACGACCGACGCCGACGGCCGCGTGACCCTCGAGTTCCTCCTCGACTTCGGCCGGCTGGTCGAGGGCGACCGGTCGTTCGACGACGTGTTCGTGCCGTGCTGCAACCAGCCGCTGGTCGTCGAGGTGCCGGTGGCCTACGAGGTGCGACCCGCCCCCGAGGCGCGGCCGGTGGAGCTGGCCCGGGCGCGGGCGCGGTTGTCGGTGCGCCACGTGGCCCGGGTGGTCCGGACGGGATTCCTCGAGCCGCTGATGGAACAACCGACGATCGAGGCGCCGGCGAACCGCGCCGAGCTGTTGCGGCCGGCGCGGCCGACCTACCCGCGCCGCACCGGAACGCTCGACGAGTACACCGGCGACGAGCTGGGCGCGGCGCGCATCACCGTCCGCAGTGACCCGCTCTGCACCCTCGGCACCGGACTCGGCGTGCCGGTGGCAGCCGGCGGGCGCCTGTCCTTCGGCGACCGGCTCGTGTTCCGCTCGCGGGACATGACCGTCGGCGGACGCTCCCTGGTGGGCGTGCCGCGGGAACCCGGGGTGATCTGGGTCCAGCTGCGGTTCCTCGACGGCGTCGAGGGACAGGTGCAGATCAACGGCCTGGTCCGCCAGTGGGAGCTGGGGATCGGCGGCTCCGCCGAAGCCTCGGGCTTCACCCCGGCGGGGATGGGGTTCGTCTACTGGGCCGGCGAGCAGGTCACCGAGGAGGGCGTGAAGTGGGTGGCACGCCGGGTCGCCGGCAAGCTGGCGGCCAAGCTGATCCCGGTCTACGAGACGATCGACACGGCCCAGGACGTGTGGAGCGCGATCCGCTGGCTCGTCGGCGCCACTCCGCGCTACGTCCGGCTGCGCTCGCAGCTGGTGGGCGAGTCGGGGCCCGGCGGCGAGCTGGCGCTGACGACGCGCGAAGGCGAGCCGCGGATCTACGGTCCGGACCTCGACCCCGCCGGCGTCGCGGTGCCCGCGGGCCGCACGGCGTTCGTCTCGGACTCCGCGGTCCGCGTCGAGGCCACCGAGGCCTGGCGCGCCGAGCGGGCCGACGGGCTGCTCGCGGGAGACGTGGAGGCCGCGCTGGC
>CAZMRP010000734.1:0-2993 GCA_964568275.1 uncultured Myxococcales bacterium | reverse complement strand
GAACGGGAACGGCATCGCTGACTGCTGGGAAAAGGCTCACGGCATCTGGCCCTGCGCCGCGGATTTGGACGGCGACGGGGAGCCGGTCCCGTCGTACACTCCGTAGTCGACCCGTCCGGGATACCCGGCGAACAGCGACAGCTCGGTGGTCCCGCCCGCGGTGACCTTGAACCGCGCCGGCGCCGACAACCCGCGGCCCGGCGCCCGCACCACCGCGAAGTAGCTCCCCGGCGGCACCGGGCCGCCGAACGAGCCGTCCGGCACCGGGTCGTCCGCCAGGTCGCTGCCGAACGCCGTCGCCACCTGCCAGCTCCCCGTCTCCGCCTCGAGCAGCTCGAGCAGCCGCTCGGCCCGCGCCGGGAACTCGTGCTCCGGCTCCGCGGTCCACGGGTCGGCGAGCACGAACACCTCCGCCCCGGAGAGCGGCGCCGCCGTGCGCGGGTCGTAGACCCAGCCGGACACGGTCCCGACCGCCGTGTTCCGCAGCCGGTACAGCGGCGCCAGCGCCGAGGCCACGTCGCCGCGCCCCACGGTCAGGATCCGCTCCCAGCGCAGCGGCCGCGTCTCCCGCTCGATGCACGCGGCGTCCTCGTGGGCGCAGCGCAGCCCGTGGGTGAACGCACCGGTGAACTCGCCGGTGAAGATCGGGATGATCGTCGGCCCGTCGAGCGACCCGTAGGCGTAGGACACGCCGGTGCCCACGCCGACCAGGGTATCCACCGCCTGCGGCGAGCCGAGCAGGTCGCGGCCCTGGTCGAACAGCCGCTGGAACTGGTTGGGGAAGTCGTAGCCCGGGCCGGAGGCGAAGATCTTCACCTTCTTCCCCATCAGCAGGAAGTCGCCCGCCAGCAGGCCGGGCTGCCAGACCTTCGGCTCCTCGGGCGGCAACAGCGCGTCCCCCACCAGCACGTCCAGCACCCCCAGTCCGTCCTCGACGAACGACCGCACGGTCGGCATCGCGAAGGCGTCCTCGGAATCGACCCACCGGTTGTCGATGAACACGTCGGTCCGCACCCGCACGTAGTCGGCGCCGGGGTCGAGCAGATACGTCGTCTCGAACGACAAGTTCATCCGCACCTGGAGCTGCTCGATCATCCCGAGCGCTTCCACCAGGCGGTCGCCCTTGCCGCGCGCCACGATGGCCGCGCAGCCGCGGGCGCCCCCCGCCACCGGACACTCGGGCTCGCTGCCGTCCGCGGCGATCTCCACCGTCAGCGTCTCGAAGTGCGAGCGGCGCCGCGGGTCGTCCCGGTACCCCGGCACCATCAGGTTGACCATCGGCATCAGCTCGGCGAACGCGTCCAGCCCGCTCCCGGGCCGGTGCACGCCGTCGTGGCGGGCCAGGTCGATGTCGACCAGCGAGCCGCCGAACATCCCGGGCCCCGGCGAGTTGCCCTCCTGCAGGACCGCGACGCGGATCACGCCGTTGTCCAGCACGTAGTCGCCCGGCTCGGCGATCGCCGCCGGACCCCCGACCGCCTGGACCCGCGAGGTGATGCGGAACGCCCGCGCCCGCTCCGCCGTCTCGCCGCTCGAGCAGGCGGCGAGCGACGCCAGCAGCAGCCACGGCGCACCGCGCGCCCAGGTCGCGCGCGACATGCTAGAACCTCCCCTGCAGCTGCAGCGCCACGTGGTCGTTCGGCACCTGCGGGTCGGCCCACTCCTGGTGGTGCATGTACTCGAGCTGCAGCTTGACCCGGTTGCGCAGCAGGAACAGCGTCGCCACCGCGCCGATCGACCAGCGGTCGTTGAAGTCGTCGATCCCGTCGTGGAGCTCGAACGAGTCGAAGCGCACCGCCAGGTCGACCCAGTCGCCGTACAGCAGGTAGCCGACCTGCGCGTAGTACGCCATCCGGTCGACGTCCCCCGCCGTGTCCGGCGGCCGCGACGGATCCGCCGCCAGCGCGAAGGTGCTCCACAGGAACTCGCCCTCCACCGTCAGCCCCTGCCAGCGGAACTTCACGTCGCCCTCGGCGGCGTGCGTGTTCCCCGCGGCGTCGTCGTTGAAGTAGTAGGCCGCGCCGATCCGCAGCCGCGGCGCCCCGCCCTCGACCTGGAGCTGCCCCTCCGGCAGGTCGCCCAGCGGGTAGACCTCGAGCCGCCCGCCGTAGAGCATCCCCGCGGTGTTGTTGCCGGTGAAGTAGTCCGGGTTGCCGTTGTACACGCCGGCCTTCCACCCGAGCACGCTCCAGCGCCCGGAAAGCCAGGCCCCCAGCATCCGCCCCGGCGCGATGCCGACCTGCTGCCCGTCGCCGGTCTTGCCATCGACCCCCCACGGCCGGTCGAGGAACGTCTGGAACATCGCCGGCGTCAGCAGCGACCCCGAGAACGGCGCCTTGCCCGACCCCGCCGAGATCACCAGCGCCTCGTACGGCGCCCAGGTCAACGACAGGTCCAGCAGCTCCGCTCCGTCCGCCGTGAACTCCGCCAGCGACTCGAAGCTCAGGTTCCACGGGCCCCAGCCGACCAGCCCGAGGCGCGCCCGGCCGAAGCGGAAGCCCGCCTCGTCGACCGGGTCCCCCGCCGCGAGCCGTGCGGACTCCCCCTGCCACGGCACGCCGAGCAGCTGGAACATCCCGACCGGCGCGAGCACCAGCGGCCCGGCCGCGAACTGCACCAGCGGCGTGTCCTCGGACACCTCCGCCAACCGCTCGAGCCAGTCGCCGTCGTCCGCCGCCGCCCCGGCGCCGACGCCGGGCTGGACCGCCGCGGCCGCGACCTCGTCGTCCGCCGCCGGCGGCGGAGCGCTCGGCACCGGCGCCCCCTCGTCCTCGCCCGAGGCCGAAGCCTGCGCCCCGTACGGACCCGGCTGCTCGAGCCGCGGCGGCGTCGCCCCGGCCCGCGTGAACGGGTCGACCACCTCGCCGGCGGTCGGCACGCCGGGCGCCCGCTGCAGCGTCTCCTCCGGAACGACCGTCTCCTCGAGCGGGCTGGGACGGTCCGCCGGACTCGGTTCGGCGGTCGCCGCCGCGGTCGCCGACTCACCGGCCGGC
>CAZMRP010000733.1:0-2997 GCA_964568275.1 uncultured Myxococcales bacterium | reverse complement strand
CAGCTCGCCCTTGGCGATGTACTTGCGCAGGTTCTGGCGCACCTTGCCCCGGATGGCAGGGGCTCTGGGCGGTGCCGTTCCTGATGGACGTCTACCAGATGGGTCGCCAGGAAGCCTCCAACATCCTGACCCTCTGGGCCTGCGGGATGGTCGTCGGCTGCCCGCTGGCGGGCCTGGCCTCCGATCGATGGTTCCGCACTCGCCGGGGCGTGTGTCTCGCGGGGTCGTTCCTGTTTTGCGCCACGATGACCGTGCTGTGCATCGCAACGGCGTCGATTCCCGTGTGGGCGCTGTACGCGCTATTCTTCCTGGCTGGGTTCGCGCAGGGCACCGGCCCGGTGTCGTACGCGCTGCTGAACGACACGCTGCCCGGGCACATCGTCGGGACGGCACTGGGCTTCTACAACCTGTTCAGCATCGCGGGAGGGGCGGTACTCCAGCAGTTCACCGGCCTATTACTGGCCCAGTTCCCCGGCGCGACCGGGCTGGTATCGACTGATGGCTATCGCTGGTTGTTCCTGATTTGCGCCATCGGGCTGGTGATCTCGGGGCTCTCGGTGCTTGCCGTACGCGAGGAGCGCCCGCCAATCGGGATCGCTCGCAATGGCGGCCCAGTCAAGTGCGGCATGACACGGTAGCGCCCCCGACGTCTCACGTGTCATACCCTCGAACGCGGGTATCCACGTCTCCCCGCCCCCGGGAACGTGGATGCCGCGTCAAGCGCGGCATGACACATGAAGCGCCCCATACGTCTCACGTGTCATACCCGCGAACGCGGGTATCCACGTCTCCCCCGTCCTACCGCGCCGGGTCCCACCCCGCGGCGACGATGCCCATGTGGACCGCCAGCGCGGCGCAGGGGCCGCCGAGGAACGCCAGGCCGAGACGCGCCGAGCCTTCGGCGGCGGCCTTGGTCTGACGGGCGCGACGTCGCAGCAACACGGCCGGCGCGTGGGGGGCGAGCGCCGTTAGGACCGCGTCGCCCACCCACGTCATCTCCGCCAGGCGGCCGGAGACGACGATGGGAGCGCCAGGGCCGACGACGGGCGCCAGGCTGAGCGCTGCCTTCGCCGCGCGCTCCACCAGCTCGCGGCCCGCTTCGCCATCGGGTTCCCAGACCGCGACCGGGCGTGGGTCGAGCTCCGCCATGCCGTAGCGGTACACCTCGTGGTAGGGCCGGGCGCCGCGGCGGTAGGCCAGCTCGCCGTCGACCATGCCGCCGCTGTTGAGCCCGCCGAAGCTCATGCTGCCGCCGACGCCATCGACGATGCGCCCGGCGGAGACCGCCAGCGCGGCGGTGAACCCCGCGCCGATCTCGAGCAGGACGAACGTTTCCTCCGCGGGCGAGCGCCCGCTGCCCTCCAGCCGGGCCGAGAGCGCGAGGAACGCCACGGCCACCTTGTCGGCGGTGCCCATGTCGAAGCGATTGAACGTGCGGGACGCGGGGACCGTCGGCAGGTCGATCACGCCGGGGGTGAACACCACGGGAGCGCCGCGGTCGCGCAGAAGGCGGAGGCTGGCGCGGATGCCCTCGTTGACCGGGGTCTCGCCCTCGTCGGCGGGGAGCAGGCGGGCGAGGATGGCCTCGTCGGCGTCACGCAGGGCGCAGGTGGGCACGCCGTAGCCCGACGGGCCGACGACGATATCGGCGGGGCGGGACATGACGACGTCGACCAGAAGGCCGGGGCGCGCCATGATGTCGGGGGACGGGATCGACGTCTCGTCGAGCACGTCGCCGCGGTCGTTCAAAAGGCAGAAATCGAAGCTCATCGTTCCGGGGTCGATGCCCAGGCTGTTCATACAAGTCCCTCCATGCCCCAGTTGCGCGGGCAGTTGGGATCGGCAGCGGTGAAGTCCCCGCCGCTCGCGGCGGCGGACACCACGCGGCAGCCGCCGCAGCGCGCGAGGTCAGGGCATGTCGCGCAGTTGCCCTTCGCCGCGGGCCGGTCGCGCGCCGGGGCGACGCGGGGGTCGACGGCCAACGCTTCCCACAGCGACGCCAGGCTCGACGCACGGACACTGCCGACGCGGAAATCGGCGAACGTGCAGGGAGCGACGTTGCCGTCGGCGTCGATAAACAGGTAACGCCCGAAGATGCATCCCTGCGCCGGGGCGGCCACCGCGCCGCCGGGGGCGCGGGCGGCGTCGCCGAATCGCGGCTCGAAGAACGGCTCGTCGACGAAGATCGGGTAGCCCGTCTCGGCGCGGTAGAACGCGAGCTGGCGGTAGAGGTCGGCCTTGTGACGCGGCGACAGCCGGATCGACTCGTAGTTGGGGCTCGGCTTGACGGGGATGACGGACACCCCGGGGACGCCGGTGCGGCGGGCGCGAGCGATCACGGCGAACACATCGTCGCGATTGAGCGTGGACACAGTGATCACCACGTTGGCGAGCCAGCCGCCGTCGAGGAGAGCCTCGATAGTGCGCCAGACCACGGACTGGTCGGCGCCGGGGCGGAGCGTTTCGTAGAGGGCCGGCCGGTCGGCATCGACGCTGACCGCGACCTCGACCGAGCCGTCCCGCCAACGCTCCAGCCACGGGAGGTTCACGGCGGTGCCGTTAGTGAAGATCGTCACCGGCACGCCGGCGTCGTGGAGGATCTCGACGACGTCCGGCAGATCGTCGCGGAGAAACGGCTCGCCGCCCTCGAGGATGACGCGTGGCGGCCGCAGCGCCGCGATCTCGGCGGCGAGGCCAAGAGCGCGGGGACGGTCCAGTTCGGAGTGCGAATAGCCCCGGCAGAACGGGCAGGCCAGATTGCAGCGTGAAGTGAATGACCAGTCGACGAGAAGGGGTGGTTCCATAGTCGTGCCCTCCGTCAGTGTCTCATACAACGCCAAAGCGCGAGCACCCTTGCCTGGGTGGCTCGCGCCTGTCATAGCAAGACCGTGATACGGCTGGCCGCGCTGTCGCGCTGAGGGGACTATAGCACATCCGATGACGGGAGCGTAGGAAATCCGACGCCGGTTTGGTTTCCGCCGAGCCATCCGTCCATCC
>CAZMRP010000732.1:0-3008 GCA_964568275.1 uncultured Myxococcales bacterium | reverse complement strand
GATCGCGGATCAGCTCGACGTAGGTCACGATGCCCGGAACACCATGCCGTCGCGGGCGAGCACGACGCCGTCCAGCAGGTCGTGGACCTCGGCCTCGATCTCGGCGGCGAAGCCGGGCTTCATGTGGTACAGGAAGACGGGGATCCGGCCCAGCGCCGGGCCGAGCTTGCGCAACTCGCCGGCCAGCGTGTCCGGCGAAAGGTGGCTCGAGACCTCGGCCAGCCAGGCCAGCCGGCGCGGGAACGAGCATTCGACGAACACCGCCTTGAGGCGCCGCCCGAGCGCGCGGGCGGCGACCCACAGCGCGTCGGTGGGCCCCGTGTCGCCGGAGAACACCACGGCGCCGCTCCGGCCGCGGACGACGAAGCCCACCGTCTCCGGGTTGTGGTGCACCGGCACGGCGGTGATCGACAGCCCGCCCGCCCGGAACGGCCGGCCGGGCTGGAGCTCCAGCAGCCGCACCGCCGGACGCCGCGCGGACGGGATGCGCGTGAAGTCCGGCCACAGCTCGCCGTTGAACAGGTGCTGCCGCAGCACCCGATGCGTCGACGCCAGACCGTAGACCGCCAGCGGACGCGCCCCGCGCTGCGTCCGCGTGTCGGCCAGCACCGCGAGGTCGCGGACGTGGTCGAGATGCGCGTGGGAGATCAGGACGCCCTCGAGCGCGAGCTGCGTCTCGAGCGGCAGGGTGCGGGTCAGGCCGCCGGCGTCGAGCACCAGGCGGTTGCCGAGCCGGAACGACGTCATCGGGTCGCCGGGCGTCTCGCCGCCGCTCGCTCCGAGCACCTCGATCCGCATCGCCGCGCGCCTCCCCCGCTCAGGTTTCCAGCTCGCCCAACGTCTCGCGCGTGGTCAGGAAGTCGACGAACTCCCGCAGCCGCTCGAGGTCCCGCACCAGGTAGCCCGCCCCGTCGGCTCCCGGGACCACCATCCCGCCGCGCTCCAGCCGCGACAATACCGTCGCGACCTCCTCGGGCTCCAGCCCGAGCTGGGTCGCCAGGTCCTGCGACGTGACCTCGACGTACACCTCGTCGGCGCCGCGCTCCTCCCCGCGGGTCTCGACCAGCAGCGCCAGGCCGCGCACCACGCGCACCCGCGCGTCGCGGTGCAGCAGGATCGCCGCCAGGTCGTTGGTCGCCTTGAGCCGGAAGGCCAGGCGCTTGAGCAGCCGCACCGAGATCTCCGGGCTGCGCGCGACGAGCTGCTCGAGCATCGCGGCGTCGATCGGCACCAGCCGCGCGTCCTCCTCGATCGTCGCCGTCGCCGACCGATCCTCGCCGGTCAGGATCGCCATCTCGCCGAAGAACTCGCCGGCCCCCAGCACCGCCAGCGTCCGCTCGACCGTCCCCGCCAGCTTGCTCACGCGCACCGAGCCCGCGACGATCAGGAACATCTCGGCCCCGGGGTCCCCCTCGCGGAACAGCACCGTCCCCGCCGGATACGACACGGCCAGCTTGGGCGCCAGCGACTCGGCATCCATCGTCCGCACTCCCTCCCGCGCCAATCTAGCAGAGCCGACGCGGCGGGGCCAAGTAGTCGACCGTCGCGCGCCCCGCGCGCCCGCCGCTCTCAGAAGGTCTGGTTGAAGGTCAGGTGGATCCGCAGCGGCAGCCCGAACGGCGCGGGCCGCCGCCGCCAGGTCGATCGGTCCGCCAGATCGCCGCGCACCAGGCCCAGCACGCCGAACTCTCCGTCGATCACCCCGAACGGCACGGCCACGTCCAGCGCCACGATCCCGGTCTGCACGCCGGCGTAGTCCAGGAACACGCGCAGGCCGTAGCCCGCGTCGAGGAAGATCCGCTCCGGCTCGAACAGCCCGGACAACGACGCCCGCTCGCTCGAGGTGCCGAAGCCCCCGAACAGCACCCCCTGGATCCCGCGGAGCCACGCCAGGTGGAACAGGTTGACGTCGAGGTCCCAGGTGAACACGTGCCGGTACTCGACGCCGGCGTAGAGCTTGGCCAGCCCCAGCGCCTCGTCGGGCTCCAGGCCGGGCAGCTGGTAGCGGTTGCCCAGCGACTCGAGCTGCCCGCGGGTCGGGTTGCCGTAGGTCACGCCGAACCCCCCGAAGGCCGCGAAGGTGTGCCGCTGCGCCGGCGTCCAGAGGTAGAACGCCCGCCCCGCGCCCCCGACGAACCAGGTCGTCGCGTCGTCCGCCTCGTCGAACGACTCGTGGAGCGGGAAGGCCCCGGCCACCCGGAGCCCCGCGTACCACCCGCCCGCCGGGTTGAGGTCGAACCAGCGGTCGTCGTGACCGACGTGCCCGCCCAGCTCCATCGTCGTCACGCGCTCCACCGGCGGGCAACGCCCGTTGGCCGCCGGCGCCGCGCAGGTCGGCACCGGACCCTCGTTGTCGATGTAGCCGGCCAGGTGGTGGAACACCAGCACGTAGCCCGAGGCGGACCACGACGGCCGGTTGAGGTCGCGCGGCGGGCCGAAGCCGTGCACGTAGGACAGGCTGCCGCCGACGCCCCACAGGTCGCGCATCAGCCGCCCGCCGATGAACTGGTGCAGGTCGTAGCGCCGGCGCATGACGAAGTCGAGGTCGATCTCCGAGTTCGCGAGCGTCGTCAGGTCGATGCCGAGCTTGATCTTCTCGAACACCGGCGGCCGCCAGGACTGCGCGGAGACGTCGTCGGCCCGCGGGTGGTTGTCGGTCCGCGCCGGGTCCTGCCGCACCCGGCCCTCGGGATCGAGCTCGACCTCCGCCGCCGGCGCCGCCGCGTCGAACGTCAGCTCGGTGTCGGCCTCCCCGGTGTCCCAGGTCAGCTCGCGGACCGAGGCGTCCTCGAGCCGCACCCGCACGACGACGAACTCCCGCGCCCCGCACTCGCCGTCGCACCGCACCGCGACCCGCACCCGCCAGCCCCCCCCCCGCCGACGGCTCGCTCGACCACGCCCCGAGCCGCAGGTTCAGCGACGGGTAGGCGCCCAGCCAGTCGTCGGGGAAGCCGGTCGCGTCGAGCCCCGCGCCCTCCAGCGCGGCGGCCAGCGGCACCCCCCGGTCC
>CAZMRP010000731.1:0-3010 GCA_964568275.1 uncultured Myxococcales bacterium | reverse complement strand
CGACTCGGACGCGAGCTACGCGTCGTTCCGTTCGAGCTTCATCGTGCCGGACCTGGCGGCGCTGGGGGCGTCGCGGTATCTGCCGGTGGTCTGGCCGGGGTTCTCGTGGACGAACCTGACGCGCGGGGCGAACCCGCTGAACCAGATCCCGCGGCGGGCGGGGGACTTCCTGTGGCGCCAGGCGTGGGGGGCGTGGTCGGCCGGCGCGCGGATGCTGTTCCTGGCGATGTTCGACGAGGTCGACGAGGGGACGGCGTTGTTCAAGGCGGCGGCGAGTGCGGGCGACGGCCCGACGACCGGGACGTTCCTGACGTTGGACGCGGACGGGACGGAGCTGCCGAGCGACTGGTACCTGCGGCTGGCGGGGGAGATCGGCAACCTGTTCCGCGGGGTCTACGCGGACCAGCCGGAGAAGCCGCTCGCGCCGTAGGCCAGGCGGTGACGGAGTCGGCTGCCCGGATCGCGGCCAGGGCCGGGACGAACCATCGTCTGAACCAGGAGTTCCTGGACCGCTTGCGCCCTCCCGGTTCCAGGTGAACGGCGCCGGGTTGACCGGCGCCGAGCGGCGAGCGGCTGCTCGGGAGCCACAACCCGTCGATGCCGCCAGCCTGCCGAGAGACTCGACGAATTGTGGTCTTCACGACCGAAGGTGCAGCGGTCCGGAACACTCACGGCGGGTCGGCGGCGATCAGCCGCTCGAAGCCCCGGCTGAAGTTGAAGTAGCCGGACAGGAGGCGCAGCAGGACCATCAGCGGCGTGGCCAGGAACATCCCGGGGATGCCCCACAGGAACCCCCAGAAGATCAACCCGAGGATGATCGCCAGCGGCTTGATGTTCAGGCGGTTCCCCATGACCTTCGGCTCGATCACCTGGGCCAGGACGACCTGCGTCCCCACGAAGAGCACGATGAACACGACGTTGACGGCCCAGGAATCGAGCTGGACCAGGGAGAGCAGCACCGGCGGCACGATGGCGACGATCGAGCCGATGCTGGGGATGAAGTTGAGCAGGAAGGCCACGATGGCCCAGAACAGCGGGAAGTCCACGCCGAAGACCAGGCACAGCAGGAAGACCAGCAGGCCGGTGGCGAGGTTGATCAGGGTCTTCACGCTCATGTAGGTCCCGATCTTGTCGTTCACCTCCGCGAGGACTCCGGTGAAGGAACTGGAGGAGAAGACCAGGAACCCGGTGAAGATGATGACCAGCACGAGGTTGCTGAGGAACGAGACCGCCGAACCGAGCAGGCTGCCCACCAGGTCGCCGAGCGGCAGGTCCTGCAGCTCTCCGACGACGCCGTGCTCGCGGGCCCAGGCCAGGGCGCGCTGAGCGAACGCGGAATCCTCGAGCGCCGCGCCGATCTTCGCCTGGTAGAACGGCACGCGCTCCGCCGCCTCGGACCCCGAGGCCACCGCGGCCCCGACCAGGCCCACCACGACCGCGAGGATCACCACCATGGCGAGAGCCTTGTTCAGCCGGCGGAAACGGTGGAGCGAGAACGCCGAGGCCAGCACGCTCTCCACCTTGTTGATCAGCATCGTGACGAAGATCGCGATCACCAGCGGGACGAAAACCACCTGCGCGAAGTAGAGGATGCCGCCCAGGGCGAGCAGGCCGACGATGGCCAGGAAGGTGTCGTTGATGCTGTAGACCGAGTGGACGATCGCGTCGGCCTCGATGTCGGGCACGCCGATCCTCTCGGCGAGGTCCAGGATCCTCTCGTACTCCGTCGCGGTGAGCTTCCCCTTGGACTTGAAGAGCTGGGCGAGGTCGGTGATGAACCGGCGCTTCTCCCCCATCGACAGCTCGGCCGACGCCCGCTCGGCAAGCGCCCGCAGCTCCTCCCGGTCGCAGTGTCCGAGGGCGACGATCTCCTGCATGCGGGGCAGCAGGCTCGTCAGGCGATGCGTGGCAAGGTAACGCTTGATCCACACCAGCTCCCGGCGCTCGACCACGCGATCGGTGAGGCTCAGCTCGAGGAAATGGTACAGCCGGAACCGATCGCGCCAATCCGCCTCGCCGCTTGCGCCCGGCGGTGCCGGTGCGGCCGGATCGCTCGACGCGGGGGAAGCCTCGGTCATGAGCACGCCCTCACCGGAGCGCAGTTCACCACGTCCCGGACGGTCGGGCAAGCCGCTCGTCCGCCCGTGCCGGGCCGCCCGGGTTCACCGTCGCTCCGGCTGGCGGCAGCGCCGGCGTTGCCCTACACTCCGCCCCATGACGCGCTGGACATGGCTGGGAATGGCGGCGGCGCTGGCCGTCGTCGCCGGGTGTACCGAATCCAACCCGTACTACGTCGAGCCCGACGCCGAGGACGACGGCGGCGAGACCGCCGGCGACGTCCCGCCCGCGGATGCAGACGCCGACGTGCCCGACGAGGTCGAGGCGGAGAACGGCGCCGACGCCGACGCCGACGCCGAACCGGACGGGGACGTCGACGTCGAGCCGGAAGCCGACGTGCCGCCGCCCTGCACCGCCGGGGAGACCCGCTGCGCCGGCGACGCCCTCGAGACCTGCCAGTCCGACGGCGCGTGGCTCGCCGCCCCCTGCGACGACGGGTGCGCGGACGGCCCGCCGGCCCACTGCGGCACCTGGGCCCCCAGCAACATCGACCCGGCGCTGTTCGACGCCGGCGACGGCACGCTGGGGCCGGACGGCGCCTGGCCGTCGGACGACGCGCGGATCACGATCAACACCGAGACCGGCGCGATCTCCGCCGGCTGGATGGACGGGGTCCGCGACGCCGGTACCGGGCTGGACGAGGACACCGGCATCTACTTCGAGGTCGTCCCGCAGGGCGAGGGTCTGCCGAGCCTCGGCGTGTTCGCCATGGCGTCGGCCGTCATCCCCGACGACACCACGATTGCCGTGACCGGCAACCACGCCTTCGTCCTCGTGGTCGACGGCGAGCTGCGCGTCGGCGGACGCGTCGACTGCGGCGCCACCACCTCCGGCGGCTGGAACCCCGTGCCGGTGCCCGGCCCGGGCGCGTTCGACGGCGCGGCGGGGCCGG
>CAZMRP010000730.1:0-3012 GCA_964568275.1 uncultured Myxococcales bacterium | reverse complement strand
CGACCAGCGCCAGGAGCAGCCCGAGCCGCGGACCGCGGCGCGGCGGCTGGGACGTCGCGGCGACCGACGGCAGCGTCGCGGAGATCTGGAACGCCTCGTCCCGCGCCACGGGGAACGACACGTCCGGGTGCACCGAGGCCTTGCGTTGGGTGGTGGCGTCGAGAGTCGGACCGGCGCCGTGGGCCGGCGTGGCCGGGACGACCGAGGGCGAGGCGGCGGGCGAGGGTTGCGAGCTCCGCGACGGCCCGTGGCCGGGCGGCATCGACGACACGTGCGCCGCCGAGGCCCGCGTCGGCGCCGGCGCGAACGGCGTCAGGGCCGCCGCCAGCGCCTCGGCCGTCGGCGCCCGCTGCTCGCGGTCCTTGTTCATCGTCCACGCCACCGCCTCCGAGATGCCCATCGGCAACCCCGGGACGATCGACGACAGCGGCGCGCAGGTCCCGTCCAGAATCCGCGTCACCAGGTGCTCGAAGGTCCGCCCGTCGAACGGGAACGCGCCCGACAGGGCGCGGTACATCACGATCCCCATCGCGTAGAGGTCGACCCGCCCGTCGACGTCCTTCTCGCCCCGCAGCTGCTCGGGCGCCATGTAGTGCGGCGTCCCCAGCGCGCTGCCGCTCTGCGTGATCGCCTGCGAGGTGGAGCCGAGCGCCTTGGAGATGCCCAGGTCGACCAGCTTGATCACCGTCGCCCCGTTCGGCTTGTGGGCGATGAAGATGTTCTCCGGCTTGAGGTCGCGGTGGACGATGCCGCGCGAATGCGCGTGCCCCAGCGCCTCGAGCACGTCCAGCACCAGCGGGATCAGCTCGTCGAAGGGCAGCCGCTGCCCCGGCGACTGCTCGAGCTTCGCGGCCAGCGTGTCCCCCTCGAGGAACTCCATCACCAGGAACGGGACGCCGTCCTCGCCCACACCGAAGTCCAGCACCTCGACCACGTTCGGGTGCTCGATCCGCCCGGCCGCCCGCGCCTCGCGCTGGAACCGCCGCACGACCTCGGGGTCCGAGGTGAAGACCGGCAGCAGCCGCTTGACCGCCACCCGCCGGTCGATGTGCAGCGCCCGCGCGTCGTAGACCGCGCCGATGCCGCCGACGGCGATCAGGCGGTCGAGCCGGTAGCGCCCGCCGACCACCGCCGAGCCGATCACCTGCTGCGTGGACGGGCACACGACCACCCCCTCGGGGTGCTCGAATCCGCACGCGGAGCACGGCCGCATCGGCAACATCGCCCCAGCCTACCACGGGCGGGGCCAATCGGGGCAACCCGCCGCCCCGCCGCCGCCACCGCACACCGTTCACGTCGTGAGGTGGTCGCGGGCACCGCGACGTTCATCGTCCCCGGTCCGCCCCCCGGTTTGACCCCGCGGCGCGTGCGGCCCACAATCGTCTCCGTGCGCCGCTTCGCGCGAAGGACGGAGGAGACGATGCGTCACTTGGGTCGGTGGCTCCCGTGGCTGCCGTTGCTGCTGCCGGTCGTCGGCTGCGCGGAGTCGCCGCAGCTCGTCGCCGACGCCCGCGACGACGCCGGCACGACCGAGGACGCCGCACCGGGCGACGAGGGCCTCGGCGACGACGTCGCGGCCGACGCGGACGTGGCGGACGACGCCGGCGGCTGCCGGCCGGGATGGGTCGACTGCGCCGGCACGTGCGTCGACACGGACAGCGATCCGGCCCACTGCGGCGGCTGCGGCCTGGCCTGCGACCCGGGAATGGTCTGCAACGAGGGCGCCTGCGCCGCCACCTGCAGCGACGGCCTCGAGAACTGCCTGGGCGCCTGCGTCGACCTGGAGCGCGACCCGGCTCACTGCGGCGGCTGCGGCCACGCCTGCACCGACCGCGAGGAGTGCCTCGGCGGCGTCTGCAGCTGCGTGCCGGCCTGCGCGGGCCGGGAGTGCGGGGACGACGGGTGCGGCGGGAGCTGCGGCGACTGCCCCACCGGCTCGAGCTGCGGCGCCGACGGCCATTGCAGCTGCGTGCCGGCCTGCGCGGGCCGGGAGTGCGGGGACGACGGATGCGGCGGGAGCTGCGGCGCGTGCGGCACCGGTCGCGAGTGCGACGGCGCCGGTCACTGCGTCTGCGACGACGCCCTGCCTCCCGGTTGGCCGTCCGAGCTGCGGCCGTGGGCCCACAACCCGCTGCTCGTCCCGACCCGCGCCAGCTCGTTCCACGGCGAGGACAACGTCTACGCCCCCGACGTCCATCGCTGGGGCGAGGCGTGGATCATGTTCTACGGCGGCCAGGGCGGCGACGGCCACGACCGGATCTTCCTCGCCTGGTCCCGCGACGGCATGGAGTGGCGCAAGTACGCCAACGACAACGACCCGCGCCCGGTGCTCGACGTCGGCTCCTCGAACCACGTCAACGACCCGAGCACCGTGCAGGTCGGCAGCAGCTGGCGCATGTACTACACCGACGCGCCGGTGGGCATCGACGACCGGATCTGGCTCGCCGAGGCGACCCACGTGCACGCGTTCGCCAAGGTCGGCGAGGTGCTCGGACCCGGCCCCCCCGGCTCGTGGGAGTCGCAGAAGGTCGGGCGGCCCTCGGTGCTGTACGAAGGCGGGACGTACAAGATGTGGTACGACGGCAACGACGGCGTCGCGCGCCACGTGGGCTACGCCACGTCGACCGACGGCCGGACCTGGACGCGCCACCCGGACAACCCGGTGTTCCGCAACGCCGGCGCGATCGACGTGCAGAACGTCGGCGGCGTGTACGTGATGCTGCGCGAGGCGGGAGACGGCACGTACTGGGCGACGAGCGTCGACGGGACGTGCTGGGTCGACCGCGGCCGGTTGTTCGGCCTGTCGGGCGCCGCCTACGACGCCTACGGCCAGGTCACGCCGCACCTGCAGCTCGACGGCGGCGCCGTGCGCGCCGTGTGGTACGGCGGGGCCTCGGTCTCGACCTGGAACCGCAACCGCATCGCCGCCGCGTTCCCCGGCGGGACCGCCCCGGCCGCGGGCGGCGGCTGCAGCGCCTGCCTGACCTGGGGCTGGTCCTGCGCGCTGGCCTG
>CAZMRP010000729.1:0-3030 GCA_964568275.1 uncultured Myxococcales bacterium | reverse complement strand
CGAGCTTCGGATCGTCACGACGTCACCTCGTGGTGCGGAGCATCGCACGGGAGGGCTCGAGCGTCCAACCGCGAACGCGCGCCGCTCGTGGACCGTGTCGAGCGGCGGCTACCGGCTCCCGACCACGCTCGTGGAGAAGCAGGTCGAGCCGGCGTGGGGGCTGACGACGCCGTGCACGACGGCCGGCGTGGCGGCAGCGGTGGCCAGGCGGATGCGTCCCGCGCCGCCTCCGCCCCCGGCTCCGCCGTCGCTGGTGCCGGCAGCGTTGGCCCCGCCGGGCGCCGAACCCGCGCCGCCGTTCCCTCCCGCGTTCGTGCCGCCTCCGCCCGGTGCGGGGGTGTCGCCGAGCAGTCCATCCGAGCCGTCGATCGAGTTCGCGCCGGCGTTGTAGCCGCCGGCGCCGCCTCCGCCGCCGGCAGCCAGCGTCGCACCAGCGTCGACGATGATCGCCGGTGCTTCCACCAGGATCGATCCGCCGGCGCCCCCACCGCCTCCTCCGTCGTCGTACGAGGTGATGTGGTCGGCTGCGCCGGCCCCGCCCCCGACGTTCACGCCGGTCGGAGCGACCGGTGACGTGGACAGGAAGCTGACGGAGTCGGCAGACACGATCTGCACGGCGCCGCCTCCGCCCCCGCCATGCTGGGTGGCGTAGGATGCCCCGCCGCAGCCGTACGCTCCGGCGCCTCCGCCGCTGCCCCCGCACGACGGTGCGAGTGCGGCGCGCAGGTATGCGATACCGCCGGCTCCGCCGGGGATGGTGGCTCCGACACTGCCGCCGGCGCCGCCGGCGCCGCAGGACCCGCCACCTCCGCCTCCCGCCTCGTCCCCGGCGCAGCCGCCGTTGGTTCCCGCGCCGCCTCCGCCGGGGCCCATTCCCGCCGTGCCGGTGTCTCCCGCCGTGCCGCCCGCGAAACCGCCCGGGCCGGCGCAGTTGTTCACGCCGCAAGCCGACAAGCCGCCCCGGGCGTCGATCAGCCCCGCGATCCGCACGGGGCCGGACGCGAGGAATGCCACCGCCCGGGCGCCCGCCACGCGTACCGTCACGCCGTCCGGGATGTCGATCGTGGTGAAGCTGAAGGCCCCCACGCCGATCGAGTGGCCGCCTCCGCAGTCCGCGGCCGGTCCGGCGTGGAACACGACGCCTGTGATCGGCAAGCCGGTTCCGATCACCGTCACGATTCCCGTGTCGGTGTTGACCAGCAGGTCTTGCGTCGGCTCGAACGCCGCGGTACCCGCGCCGACCCAGGTCGGGTCGATTCCACCGCTCGGTACGAGTTCGGCGCAGCGTGACTCTGCGGCGACGCAACCCAGGGGGCAGGTGGTCGCAGCCTCCCAACTCCCCGCGGAGGAGCACAACTCGAGGACGGAGCCGGTGCACCTCCGGGTGCCCGGCGTGCAGCCGGCGTCGACGTAGCCGTCCGCCTCGGCCTCGACGGAGGTGTCCGCTTCGGCGTCGGCCTCCGGCAACGAGTCGGCATCGGGGCCGGTGTCCAGGCCGGTGTCGGCATCGGCGTCCCCGCGGTCTGCCGGCGTGGAGTCGCGGGCCTCCTCGAGAGCCGTTTCTTCTCCCGCGCCGTCGTCGACCGGTACTTCGCCGTCGCCCGTCGGCCGGTCGAACCCGGCGTCCACAGGGTCGTCGACGCCCGCGACGTCGAGCGCGCAGCCGGGAGCGGCGACTGCCAGCCAAGCGAGCCCGAGGGCGGCGACGTGTCTGAACTCCACGGATTGGGAGCATAGCACATGGGCTGGTCGCGCGGTTCCGGCGCGCGGCCCGCGCGACCGCCGACAGCGGACCGCTTGCGCCCCGCCGCCGGTCTACTCCCCGATCACCTTCACCAGCACGCGTTTGGAGCGGCGGCCGTCGAACTCGCCGTAGAAGATCTGCTCCCAGGGTCCGAAGTCGAGCCGGCCGTCGGTGACGGCCACGACCACCTCGCGTCCCATCACCTGCCGCTTGAGGTGGGCGTCGCCGTTGTCCTCTCCGGTGCCGTTGTGGCGATACTGGTCGGTCGGGGCGTGCGGGGCCAGGCGCTCGAGCCATCGCTGGTAGTCCTCGTGCAGGCCCGACTCCGCGTCGTTGACGAACACGCTGGCGGTGATGTGCATGGCGTTGACCAGGCACAGTCCTTCGCGCACGCCGCTCTGTTCGACCACCCGGGCGACCTGTTCCGTGAGGTTGACGAAGCCCATCCGTGCCGGCACGCGCAGCGTCAGGTACTCGGTCTTCGACTTCATCGGCGGTCGTCCTTTCCCGCCGCACCGAGCGCGGCGGCCGGAGCCTTGACCGGGGCCTGTCGCCCGTCAAGCGATTTCGAGCCCGGTCGGCCGGCGGGACGACCCGGCGGTTTGACTTCCGGCCCCGGTTCGCGCGACGGTGCCCGCGCGATGGAGCACGCCGTCGTCGTCCGCGGGCTCGAGTTCGGCTATCCCGCGCCGCCGGGCGGCCCGGCGTCGCCGCCGATCTTCCGCGGTTTCGAGTGGCGCGTACCGGCGGGAGCGCGCTGCCTGCTGCTCGGGGCCAACGGCGCCGGCAAGACGACCCTGCTGCGGATCGTCGGCGGCAAGCACCTCGTGCCCCCCGACGTCGTCCGCGTGCTCGGCTGCGCGGCGTTCCACGACACCGGCCTGGTCCACCGCGTCGCCTTCCTCGGCAGCCGGTTCGCGCTGGCCGTCGATCTCACGGTCCGCGAGATCCTCGAGCGACGCTGTCCGCCGGGCGCTGCGGCGGAGCGGGCGCTGCGGCGGGACGCGCTGCTCGAGGTGCTGCAGGTCGAGCCGGATTGGCATCTCCACCGGCTCAGCTCGGGCCAGCGCCGCCGCGTGCAGCTGCTGCTGGGGCTGCTCGACCCGACGGAGCTGGTGCTGCTCGACGAGGTGACCGCGGACCTCGACGTGCTGTCGCGCTCGGACCTGCTGGCGTTCCTGCCGGAGGACTCCGAGCGGCGCGGGACCACCGTGGGCTACGCGACGCACGTAGCGCACGCACTGACGCGCTTAGCGCCCCACCTGTGCTACCGGGGCCCGGGCTCG
>CAZMRP010000728.1:0-3061 GCA_964568275.1 uncultured Myxococcales bacterium | reverse complement strand
CCACACCGACCCGGGCTGGCCGCCCGAGCGCGCCCAGGCCGCCGTCGCCGCCGGCAAGCTCTCTCTCGGGTGAGCTAGAACAACCAGGCCGCGGTCGCGAACACCGTGCGCCCCGGCTGCGGCACCGCGTACATCGGCAGCGACAGGCCGCCGGGATGGCCGTACTCCCAGTCGAGCAGGTTTCGCACGCCGAAGCCGTACTCGAGGTGGTCGTCGACGGCCTGGCCGGTGAGCATCACGTCCCACAGCACGGCCACGTCGGTCTCGACGCCGTCGGCCAGCGACGCCCAGCGCGGGGACTCGACGCGCAGCTGGGTCGCCAGCGTCGCCAGCCGCGGCACCAGCGGCGCCGCGGCCTTCAGCACGAACAGATGCTCGGGCGAGTTCTCGATCCGCAGATCGTTGCCGTCGGCGTCGAAGTCGCTGGTCAGGTCGTCCAGCCGCGTGCGCTGGAAGGCGTACGACGCGGCCACCATCCAACCCTGGCGCCACTCCCGCCGGAACTCCACTTCCGCGCCGACGGTGCGCACGTGGCCCGGCACGTTCTCGTAGCGCACCAGCAGCTCGCCGCCCGGCCCCGGCGGCTGCTCCACCAGATCGATCAGCCCCTCGATCTGGTTGAAGTAGCCGGCCAGCGTCAGCGACAGCTCGTCGGTGAACCGGTGCGTGTACTCCAGCTCGCCCGTGTAGATCGTCTCCGCCTCCAGGTCCCCCGCCTGCAGCTGCGTCACGCCGCCGTCGTTGTAGAAGAACTCGTACGGGCTCGGCGCGCGGAAGGCCGAGCCGCCGAACAGCTTGAGCGAGTCGGCGTCGCTCGGCCGGAACACCAGCGAGGCGCGCGGGCTCACCGCGTAGTCCGACGGCGTCGGGAAGCCCGGCATCCGGTAGTAGTCGAAGCGCGCGCCCGCGGAGAACGACATCCAGTCGAGCGGCGTCGCGTCGACCACGGCGTAGGCGGAGTAGACCTGGAACGTGGGCTCCTCGTCGAGGTAGTACTCGCCCTCGGGATCGAGCTCCATCCGGCTGTACAGATGCGCGTTGAAGTGGACCCGCGCCTCGCCGCCGAGCGTCGCGCGAAGCTGCCACCAGGGCAACGACAGCCGGACGCGGGCCTCGCTGACCGTCCAGATGCCGTCCCAGGCGTCGGTGAGCACGCCGCCGTCGTCCTCGTCGTACGGGTACTGCCCGCGGAACTGGGACCAGTCGACCGTCGTCCGCAGCAACAGCCCCACCAGCTCGCCGAGCTGCGGCTCCCAGCTCAGCTCGACGTACCCGCGCTGGTCCTCGACCCACGACCGCTCGTCGCCGAACAGCGTCTCGTAGCCGGCCGTCGGGTAGTGCCTGCGGCGCATGTTGTACGAGAACTTCAGCGCGAAGTCCTCGTACCAGCCGCGCAACGCCGCCCCGCCGGCGTGCAGGCCGTCGACGTCCCGCGCCCAGCCGCCCAGCTCGTTGTAGGCGAACTCGGGGAAGTACAGGTCCTCGCCCTGGGAATAGGTGCCGCTGCCGGAGAGCCACAGCCCGGCGTCCTCGTTGAACTCGTAGCCCCCGCCGGCCCGCACGTGCCCGAGCCGCACCTGCTCCGCCGACAGGGCGACGTGCGGCGGCAGCACGGCTCCGCGCTCGCGCGTCACCAGGTTCACCACCCCGAAGAACGCGTTGGAGCCGTAGACCGTCGACCCCGGACCGCGGACCACCTCGATCTGCTGCACGTCCCACAGGTCGCCGAGGAAGTCCCGGCCGACGTAGGAGGCGCCGACCTGGTCGTCGTTCATCACGTGTCCGTCGAGCAGCGTCAGGACCCGGTTGCCGTAGTCGCCGGGCCGGGCGAACCCGCGGAACCCCAGCGCCGGATAGGTCCGGTCGTCGGACGGGTAGATCCCCCGCACCCCGGACAACGCCTCGTAGACCGTCTGGTAGCCGAAGGCGCGGATCTCGTCGCGCCCGATCAACGTGACGCTGGCCGGCGCGTTCTCCGGCAGCTCCGGCGTCCGCGACGCCGCCTGCACCTCGCGCGACAGCCGCAGGCGGGCCTGCAACACGACCGGCTCGCCCGCCCGCACCGTCACCTCCTCCTCCCACGGCACGAGCCCCTCGAGGCTGACCCGCACCCGGTGCGTTCCGGTCGGGATCCGGTCCAGCGTCAAGGGGGTGAGGCCCACCGGCCGGCCGTCGAGCTCGACGACCGCGCCGGTCTCCTCGGCGTCCAGCACCAGCGAGCCGGTCTCCCGCTCCAGCGCCACCGAGATCCGCGACTCGACGCCCGCCGCGGCCGTCACCACCCGCGTGGCGGTCGTCCAGTCGGGCGACGAGACGAACAGCACGTGCGGACCGGGGACCAGCTCCAGCGTCGCCGGCAGCGTGCCGACGACCGGCCCGCCCTCCTGGTCGACGCGGACCTCCGCCCCGGCCGGCTCGCCTTCGACCCGGACGCTCCCGACGATCCGCGAGAGCACCAGCTCGACGGCCGCCTCGCCGCCCGTCTCGACCACCACCTCCTCCGATTCCGCGCGCCGATAGCCGTCCAGCTCGACCGACACGCGGTGCACGCCCGCCGGCACGGCCAGCGTCCGCGGGCTGATGCCGACCGCCCCGAGCTCCCGGCGGTCGACGTAGATCGTGGCGCCCGGCGGGTCGGTCACCACGCGCAGCAGCGCCACGCGCAGCCGCAGCCGGGCCTCCGCCTCCGCCGCCTCGACGCGCGCCTCCGGGTCGGTCTCCGCCCCGAGGTACTCCGCGTAGTAGCGCCAGGCGTCGTCGTAGCGCCCGAGCTGCTCGAAGCAGCGCGCGATGTTGAACAGCACGTTGCGGTTCGGCGCCAGGCGATTGGACAGGAACAGGTGCTCGAGGGCCGCGGTGAAATCCCCGCGCCCGTAGGCGGCGATGCCGAGGTCGAAGTGCAGGCCGGCCTCGCTCGCCAGGTCCAGGCTCGCCGCGCGGGACTGCGCCGCCGCCTCGGCGGCGAACAGCGACACCACCACCACCACGAGCCGGCTCGTCCGCATCATCGGGTCTGCCTTTCTAGCGCGTGGTCCGGATTCCCAGCGACGCGTCCGGCGGC
>CAZMRP010000727.1:0-3063 GCA_964568275.1 uncultured Myxococcales bacterium | reverse complement strand
TCCCCCGCGCTGCTCGCGGCGCTGGTGGCTGCGCGTGTTCGCCGTCAACGCCGCCTTCGTCGTCGCCGCCGTGGCGCTGCCGACCTACTCGCTGCTGCTCGCCGAGCCGGGCGACCCCGGCTGGACGCGACAGGTGCACGACCACATCCGGCCCCGCTTCCGTCCGGGCGACGTGATCCACTTCAACCACGCCTGGACCGGCGAGACGCTCCGCCTGTTCCAGGGTCTCGAGCAGACCCTGCCCGCCATCCCGCCGCAGCTGGTCGAGGGGGGCTGGCGGCGGCTGTGGTACGTCCACTGCACGCGCGACGGCGACGCGCGGAAGCTCAAGGAGGTCCTCGAGCGCTACGAGCAGCGCTCGCGCGCCGTGTTCGGCCACTACACGGTCTACCTGCTCGAGCCGCCCGGCGCCGCGGGGCTGGTCTACCTGCACGATCGGCTGGCCGGGGCCCGCGCGCGCGTCCTGCCGAAGGACGGCGAGCCGCGCGCGTGCGACCGGCGGGACGACGGCCCCCCCCTGGTCTGCGGTCCGCGCCCGTACCACGAGGTCCGCCGGGCCCGCGAGAAGCTCGGCGGGCAGTTCCGCCAGGCCGTGTGGATCCACCCGCTCGGCGACGGGGCGACGGTCGAGCTGACCTTCCCGGACCTGCTGGAGGGGCTCGAGCCGACCTTCACCTTCCGCTACGGGCTCACCGACGCGGCGGTCACCGCGAAGGACGGCAAACCGGTGCACGTCGCCGTCCGCGCGGGGGACGTCCTGCTGCGTCGGCTGGAGGCGGCGAACGTCGGGGGCTGGCACGAGGCGGAGCTGACCGTCCCCGCGGATGCGCCGCGCGACCTCGTGCTCACCGTCCGTTCGGAGGACGCCGGCGCCCGCCACTTCTGCGTCGACGCCGTGCTGAAGGAAGCCCGCCGCGCCGACGCGGAGGACGGGGAGCGCGACGCGGCCGGGTCACGCGAACTGCGGTGACCCGAGGTCGGAACCCGACCCCGGCGTCTTGGCGTCTTGGCGCGAGTTCCCTACCGCACCTTGTCCTCGACGGCGGCGAGGTGCGCCAGCCAGTCGGTGAACCACTTCACGTCGCCCGGGTTCCAGCCGGGCCTGTGGAGCAGCACGATCAGCGCCAGGACCAGCGCGGTGCCGACCGCCACGGCGACGAACGCGGCCTGCTCGTCGCGGGTCTTGCGTTCGCCGACGCCGCGCAGCATGGCCCAGCCCGCCAGCAGCCCGAGCAGCAGCAGCGGCAGCAGGCTGAGCCGCCCGTGCCAGCCGAACAGCCGGGTGGCGAGATTCGGGGAGACGTGCGGCCCGCGCAGGGCCGGCAGCACCGCGTCGAGCACCGGGTTGGCGGCGTTGTCCGGCAGCTCCGGGAACACGGCGTGGACCGCCTGGTGGTAGGCGAACCCGGCCAGCGCCAAACCGCGCGCGATCGCGTCGGTGGTCAGCCAGCGGCGCAGCGCCGCGGCGCAGAACGCCGCGGGGACCATCGCCCAGGCCATCACCGGCACGAGCAGTCGCGAGCCGAACGACCAGTTGCCGTGCCAGATCCTGGTCCCGGCGATGAAGGCGAAGAAGTACAGCAGCGCGGCGCCGAACAGCAGCGCCAGCCGCCGGTGTCCCTGCCGCCACATCAGCACCAGCCCCGGCAGCGCCAGCAGCAGGATCGGCGAGGTGGTGAAGAACCCGCGGTGCAGGCTGAACAGCCCGCCCCACAGATAGGCCCACTTCGGCGCGGCGACGCCGCCGACGCCCTGGGCGTGCAGCTCGCGCAGCCCGGGGTCGACCAGGAACTGGTAGGACAGCTTGAGCGGCCCGCCGAAGGCCAGGGTGTTGTAGCCGAACAGCAGCACGACGAACGGCAGCGCGCCGAGCACCAGCATCGCGGTCGCGGTCGGCCGGCGCAGCAGCGGACCGCTCAGGACGTACAGCGCGAGCAGCGCGGCCGGGATGCCGGCCTGGTACTCGGTCAGCCCCGCCAGCCCGGCCAGCAGCCCCGCGCCGAACAGCGGCAGACGGTAGGCCTTCCACGGACACGACCGGCGCGGCGCGGCCCCCTGCGAGGCCGCCAGCTCGTCGGCCACCGTCGCCGCCGCCGGCGGGGAGCGCGGCGCGGCCAGCGACCGTTCGGCACGAACCACCAGCTCCAGCGCGCCGAGCAGGCAGACGGCGACGATCTGGTGCCCGTAGAACGCCGTGCCGTAGTGGAAGGCGCTCGTCCCGAGCGCCCAGGCGAGCGACACCAGGTCGACCACCGCCGGCGCCTGCTCGAGCAGCCGCAGCAGGCGGCGCATCCAGAAGAACCCGACGAGCGCCAGGGGCAGCATGACCCAGGTGCGCATCAGGTTGATCACCTCGGCGATCTTCCAGTCCTCGGCCTTGGTGAAGCGCCGGGCGACCCAGTACGGCGCGACGCCGAGCAGGCTCGAGCCCGGGGCCTTGTCGGTGTAGTAGCGCCCGTCGCGCCTGGCCCAGTCGTTCACCGGGCCGTAGCGCTCGACGGCCTTGTCGATCGACAGCGAGCCGTGGTCGACGACGGAAACGACGAGGTAGGCCCGCGACCTCTCGTTCGGCACGGTGATGTCGGCGTACATCCAGCTGTAGCCGAGCAGCACGAGCACCAGCAGTCCGAGCAGCAGCTCCCAGCGCCAGCCGCCGTGCCACGGGGCGACGACCGCCCGCAGGCGGTCGACTCCGCCGCGCATCCGCTCCCCGAAACCGGTCTGCCCCTCGACCATCGACGACGCCCGCCCCCGGCTACTCGCTCCCGAACACGTACGGGAACTCCACGTCGAACGACGGTTGGGTGAACGGCGGCAGGGACACGCCCCGCACCGTCTCGACGATGCACTCCTTGGACTCCGCGGGAAGGTCGCCCTCGACGGTCGCCTCGGTCACCCGGCCGGAGGCCCCCTCGAAGGTGGCACGGACCTTGACCATCCCATCGCGGCCGGCGGCACAGGCGTAGACCGTCTCGCGCAGCGCCGCGAACCGGTCACGCACGAGCGTCCGCTCGGGCGTCGCCGGTCGGCCCGCGGACGGGTCGGGTTCGCTGTTGGCCGCCT
>CAZMRP010000726.1:0-3076 GCA_964568275.1 uncultured Myxococcales bacterium | reverse complement strand
CACCTCCATCAACGCCTCGTTGGAGTCGATCACGTCCAGCGCGGCGAGCAGGGCGGAGAGCTGCAGCACGGCGCCCCACGACTCCTGGTACGCCTCGTGCGGGGCGAGGATCAGCACGTGCAGCAGCGGCGCCAGCGCGGTGCGCCGCGGGACCGGACTCTCGGACGGCAGCTCGGCGGGCAGCCGCCGCAGGTAGTCCTCGAGCAGCCGCTGCTGCAGGCCGATCGTGATGCCGTTGGGGCGGAACAGCCGCTCGGTCAACAGCGGCAACGCCCCGGCCTGCGCCTCGCAGAGCTGGTCGAGCGCCGCGGCGCGCTCCGCCATGTCGGCCGGGGCGATCAGCCGGGCCAGCAGGCCGTCCACCTCCGCCGCCGTCAGATCGGTCTCGACCTCCGCCCGGCCCGCGGCCGGCAGGCAGAGCAGCAGCAGCGCCGCCAGGCGGGGCGAGGTGAAGCGCGACGAGAACCCGGCCCGGAACACCATCCCCGGCTACCCCACGATCGAGAACGCGGCGAAGCGCGCCGGAACCTCGTCCCACCGCAGCTCGACCGATTCGACGCGCGCGGCCGGCGGGCCGCGACGACACCAGGCCGCCAGCCGCTCGACGGACTCCCGCGGGCCCGCGGCCGCCAGCTCCACCGAGCCGTCCGGCAGGTTGCGCACGGTGCCCGTCAGGCCGAGCCGCCGGGCCTCGGCCGCGGCGTGGAACCGGTACGCCACCCCCTGGACTCGCCCGCGCACGCGCATGGTACAGCTGCTCTCGGCCATCCGCGGCACGCTCCGCTGCGGATCTAACAGAGCGGTGCGGGGGGTTCAACAAAGCCGGCCCGTTCGCCCCGAGGTGGGTTGCGCGGGCCGGTCCGACGGGCGACAATGGCGCCCGGCCGTCGCGGGGGGCCCGACGGCGGGCAAGGAGACGGAGGAACCATGGCCGAGGATCACACCACGCCGCTGGTCAGCTCGATCGCCAGGCTGCAGGACCGCACCGCCTACGAGGCGCTGTCGTGGGAGGGGTCGTTCGAGGACTACCTGCGCATCGTGCGGGAGCGGCCCGAGGTGACCCGCAACGCGTTCCAGCGCATCTACGACATGATCATCGCCCGGGGCACCGAGGAGTACATCGACTCGAAGAAGAAGATCGTGCGCTACCGCTTCTTCTCCGACCTGGTGGCGGAGAAGGACGCCGTCTACGGGCTCGACATCCCGCTCCAGCGCCTGGTCCACGTGCTCAAGGCCGCCTCCCAGGCCTACGGGCCCGAGAAGCGCGTGATCCTGCTGCACGGCCCGGTCGGCTCGAGCAAGAGCACGATCGTCCGGCTGCTCAAGGCGGGCCTCCAGACCTACTCGCACACCGAGGAGGGGGCGCTGTACACCTTCGAGTGGCGGCTGCCGAAGGACGGCGGCACGGACGTCTTCCCGTGCCCGATGAACGAGGAGCCGCTGCGGCTGATCCCGCTGGACCTGCGGCCGAAGGTGATCGGCGAGCTCGGGCTGGGCAACGAGCGCTGCCACGTCCACGTGGAGGGCGACCTGTGCCCGGCCTGCCGCTACATCTTCCGCGAGCTGATGCTCAAGAACCGCGGCGACTGGGCCAAGGTCGTCGAGCACGTCCGCGTGCGCCGGCTGGTGCTCTCCGAGAAGGACCGCGTCGGCATCGGCACCTTCCAGCCCAAGGACGAGAAGAACCAGGACTCGACCGAGCTCACCGGCGACATCAACTACCGCAAGATCGCCGAGTACGGCTCGGACTCCGACCCCCGCGCCTTCAACTTCGACGGCGAGTTCAACATCGCCAACCGCGGCCTGATCGAGTTCATCGAGATCCTCAAGCTCGACGTCGCCTTCCTCTACGACCTGCTCGGCGCCACCCAGGAACACGTGATCAAGCCGAAGAAGTTCGCCCAGACCGACATCGACGAGGTGATCATCGGGCACACCAACGAGGCCGAGTACCGCAAGCTGCTGAGCAACGAGTTCATGGAGGCGCTGCGGGACCGCACGATCAAGATCGACATCCCGTACATCACCCGGCTGTCGGAAGAGGTGAAGATCTACAAGAAGGATTTCAACCAGGCGCGGATCCGCGGCACGCACATCGCGCCGCACACGCTGCAGATGGCGGCGATGTGGGCGATCCTGACCCGGCTCGAGGAGCCGAAGAAGGCCAACCTCTCGATGCTCCAGAAGCTCAAGCTCTACGACGGCAAGGTGCTGCCGGGCTACACCCAGGACACCGTCAAGGAGCTGCGCAAGGAGACCGAGCGCGAGGGGATGGACGGCATCTCCCCGCGCTACGTCCAGGACAAGATCTCCAACGCCCTGGTCGCCGACGCCGAGGGCTGCCTCAATCCGTTCATGGTGCTCAACGAGCTCGAGAAGGGCCTCAGGCACCACTCGCTGATCACCAGCGAGGAGCAGCGCAAGCGCTACGTCGAGCAGATCGCGGTGGTCAAGCGCGAGTACGAGGAACTGGTCAAGAACGAGGTCCAGCGGGCGATCTCGGCCGACGTCGATGCGATCAAGAAGCTGTGCATGAACTACATCGACAACGTCAAGGCCTACCTGCTCAAGGAGCGCGTCAAGGACCGCTACACCGGCCAGGACATGGAGGCCGACGAGCGGCTGATGCGCTCGATCGAGGAGAAGATCGACATCCCCGACTCGCGCAAGGACGACTTCCGCCGCGAGATCATGAACTTCATCGGCGCCCTGGCCGTCGACGGCAAGGAGTTCGAGTTCGACACCAACGACCGCCTCCGCCGCGCCCTGGAACTGAAGCTGTTCGAGGACCAGAAGGACTCGATCAAGCTCACCAGCCTGGTGTCCTCGGTGATCGACCGCGAGACCCAGGACAAGATCGAGGTCGTCAAGGCCCGGATGAAGAACGACATGGGCTACTGCGAGATCTGCGCGACCGACGTGCTGACCTTCGTGGCCTCGATCTTCGCCCGCGGCGACGCCAAGGGGTAGCCGACGCATGGCGCTGCGGATCGAGCAGGACCGGGCGCGCTTCCGGCAGATCATCCGGGGCAAGGTGCGCCAGAACCTGCGCAAGTACATCGCCAAGGGCGAGCTG
>CAZMRP010000725.1:0-3080 GCA_964568275.1 uncultured Myxococcales bacterium | reverse complement strand
GCGCAGCAGCAGGCCCCAATGCTCGTTGGACAGCGCGGTGGTCGCCTGGGCCAGCGGCGCGATCCGGTCGTCGAACGCCACCAGCTCGGCCCGCAGCCGCCCGAGCTCCAGCTCCAGCTCCGGGATCGACTCGCGCTCGGCCCCGCCGTAGCGGCGCTTCCGCCGCTGGAGCCGCAGCCGCACCTGCGAGATCTCACGTTCGCGCTGTTCCTTCTCCCGCATCATCGCCGCCAGCCGCTCCTCCAGCTCGCGGGCGCCGGCGAGCGCCGCCAGCTCGCCCTCCAGCTCGCGCAGCACCAGCGCGGTCCGCCAGCGCAGCACGGTCTTGGACACCTTGACGTCGCCCCACACGTGGTCGCCGACGTAGAGGATCTGCTCGCCGGACAGCTTGAGGTACTGCTCGACCTGCCCGGCGTGGCCGCCGTGCCACAGCCCGGGGCGCGTGATCCCCCCGGGCGCCGGGCGCAGCAGGCCGTCCGGCTCCACGACCTCGAACAGCGGCAGGTTGCGCGCGAAGAAGTCCGGCTTGCGCGCCGCGACGATGATCAGCTCGAACAGCTCCCGCCAGTGCATCCCGCGCGGCAGGAAGCGCCCGAACGCGTAGTCCATCATCGCCGCGGTGTAGGGCCACTCGGAGTTGGTGACCAGCAGCAGCTTCTTGCCGGACTCGCGCTGGTCGAGCAGCGCCAGCGGCAGCTCGGGGTCCAGCTCGACGAAGCGGTCGGGGTCGGCGACGATCTCGCCCTTGAGCCGCCCGGCCATGTGCGCCTCGTCCAGCTCGGACTTCACCTGGCGGTACAGGTCGGCGTAGCCCAGCACGCCCGGCAGCCCGCCGCGGTCCAGCACGTCCACCAGCTGGGCGAACATGCACCCCTCGGAGAGCGAGAACAGCGTGTTGAGGAACACCCAGCGCGGCTCGCCCAGGTCGACCAGCGTCCGCGCGTAGACCCGCCGCTGCTCCTCGAACTCGAGGAACCGGGTGCCGTGCGCGGCGCGCTTGACGTAGCCGAAGCGGTCGGCCTTGACCACGTTGCCGAGCTCCAGGTCGAGCACCAGGCCGCGGACCATGCGCCGCGGGTCGAACTCCAGCCCGGCCACCGGCCAGCCCAGCTCGACCAGCGCCGACCGCAGGTGCTCGTACGCACGGCACTCCCAGTGCTCGACGCGGTAGTGCACCAGCGTGTAGTCCAGGTCGTAGCCCACGGCGCCGATCGCGCGCAGGTTGAGCGTCCGGTTGCAGAAGATGGTCATCGGGAGGACGCGGCGTCCTTCGGCGCGGAAGCGTCGGCCCGCATCCCGGCCTCGGCCGCGCCGGTCGCCTCGGCCTCGGCCGCGGCGGACTTCGCGGGCGTCGCCTCGCCGGGCTCCGCCTCGACGACCACCGACGCCTTGGGCGCCTTGAAGAACACGGCGCCGAGCGGCGGGACGGTGACCTCCATCGAGCACGGTTGGCCGTGGGAGCCCCATTCGACCGCGTCGGCGCCGCCGAGGTTGCCGAGGCCGCTGCCGCCGTAGACCTCGGCGTCGCTGTTGAGGATCTCGGTCCAGCGGCCGGCCCGCGGCACCCCGAGCCGGTAGTTGCGGCGCGGTACCGGCGTGAAGTTGCAGACCACCAGCACGACGTCGTCCGCCTGCCTGCCGGTCCGCAGCATCGAGAGCACGCTCTGGTCGGCGTCGTGGCAGTCGACCCACAGGAAGCCGTAGGGCGAGAAGTCCTGCTCGAACAGCGCCGGCTCCTCGCGGTACACCCGGTTGAGGTCCTGGACCCAACGCATGAGACCCGCGTGCTTCGGGAACTGCAGCAGGTCCCACTCCACGGACGCGTCGTGGTTCCACTCGCGCCACGACCCGACCTCGCTCCCCATGAACAGCAGCTTCTTCCCGGGCTGCGCGTACTGGTAGGCGTAGAGCGTGCGCAGGTTGGCGAACTTCTGCCACTCGTCGCCCGGCATCTTCCCGAGCAGCGAGCTCTTCCCGTGCACCACCTCGTCGTGCGACAGCGGCAGCACGAAGTTCTCGCTATAGGCGTACATCATCCGGAAAGTGACCTTGTTGTGGTGGTACTTGCGGTACACCGGGTCCTGGCCGGTGTACTCGAGCGTGTCGTGCATCCAGCCCATGTCCCACTTCATGCCGAAGCCGAGGCCGCCGACGTAGGTCGGCTTGGAGACCATCGGCCAACTCGTCGACTCCTCGGCGATCGTCACCACGTCGGGGAACGCCTGGTAGACCTCGGCGTTGAACCGCCGCAGGAAGTCGATCGCCTCGAGGTTCTCCTTCCCGCCGTACTTGTTCGGGATCCACTCGCCCTGCTGGCGCGAGTAGTCGAGGTACAGCATCGACGCCACGGCATCGACCCGCAGGCCGTCGATGTGGAACACGTCGAGCCAGTAGTGCGCGTTGGAGAGCAGGAAGCTCCGCACCTCGTGGCGCCCGTAGTTGAAGATGTAGGTGTCCCAGTCCGGGTGGTGTCCCTGGCGCGGGTCGGCGTGCTCGTACAGGTGCGTGCCGTCGAAGTAGACCAGCCCGTGGCCGTCCTTGGTGAAGTGCGAGGGGACCCAGTCGAGGATCACGCCGATGCCGTTCCGGTGCAGCGTGTCGACGAGGAACATGAAGTCCTGCGGCGTGCCGTAGCGGCTCGAGGGGGCGAAGAAGCCGGTGAGCTGGTAGCCCCAGGAGCCGAAGAACGGGTGCTCCATCACCGGCAGGAACTCGACGTGCGTGAAGCCCATCGAGCGCACGTGCGCCGCCAGCCGCGGGGCCAGCTCGCGATACGACAGCGAGCGGTATCCGTCCTCGGGCATCCGCGCCCACGACCCGAGGTGCACCTCGTAGATCGACATCGGCCGCTCGGCCAGCGGACCCCGCTTGCGCTCGGCGAGCCACTCGCGGTCGTTCCAGTCGTACCACAGGTCGGCGACCACCGAGCCAGTCGGCGGCGGCGTCTCGGCGTGGAACGCGAAGGGATCGGCCTGGTCGAACGGCCGGCCGCCCTCGCGCTAGGCTACGCTGTACGTGTACGGCATCCCCTGGCGGACGCCCGGGATCCACCCCTCCCCGAGGCCGGAGGGGCCCTCGGC
>CAZMRP010000724.1:0-3082 GCA_964568275.1 uncultured Myxococcales bacterium | reverse complement strand
CAGCTTCCTCGCCGCGCGCTGCGCCATGAAGCGCCTCGCGCGACGCCTGTACCCCCGCATCGCCGCCGCGCCCGCCGAGGCGCTCGAGACCGTCTGGGCCGACGGCGTCCACCCGACCGTGGAGTCGGCCGGACTCCCCGACGGCCTGCACCACTTCGCCGCGGCCCATGACGAGCGGTTCGCCGTGGCCGTGGCCGGCGACGGGCCGATCGGCGTCGACGTCGAGCCGCTGTCGGGCCGCGCCCTGCGCGGCGAGCGCATGTTCGCCTCGGAGGAGGAACGACGGCGCATCCGCAACTCGGGCCTCGACCCCGCCGAGGCCGCGCTGCTCGTCTGGACCGCCAAGGAGGCGGTGGCCAAGGCCCGCGACGTCCCGCTCGTCGCCGCCTGGCGCACGGCGGAGGTCCGCACGATCGGCGCCGAGCGGAGCGAGGTCGTCGTGGCCGGGACCGCGGCGCTCGCGCACCACGCGCGGCTCGAGGGCCACATCTTCACGCTGCTCTCGCTTCCGGAGTAGGCTGCACCCCGCGATGGTCCCGCTGCTCGCCGCCTGCGTGGCCGCCTACCTCGTCGCCTCGGTGAACGGCGCCGTCGTGGTCCTGCGCCTGCTGGGCCGCGACGACCCGCGGACGCGCGGCAGCGGCAATCCGGGCACGAGCAACGTCTACCGCATCGCCGGGCCCGGCTGGGCCGCCGTCGTCCTGCTGCTCGACGTCGGCCGCGGCGCCGCGGTCGCCTGGCTCGCGCTGCGCTTCCTGCCCGTGCCGCAGCTCCCCTGGGTCGGCCTCGGCCTGCTGCTGGGCAACCACTTCCCGGTGTTCCACCGGTTCCGGGGCGGCAAGGGCGTCGCCACCTGGCTCGGCCTCGTCGCCGCGTTCCACCCGCTCGCGGCCGCCCTGTCCTGCGCCGCCTGGCTGGCGGTCTTCGCCCTGTCCCGCGTCTCGTTCGTCGGCTCGGTCGGCATGCTCGGCGTGCTCGCGGCCGGCATCCTCGCCCGCGCCGGCCTCGAACCCGCGCCGCTGACCGCCACCGCCCTGTCGGTCACCCTGATCCTCTGGGCGCACCGGCGGAATCTCACCGGGGCTCCCCCGCTTCCGCCGCCGACGTGACGAGCGGCGCCGCGGAGCGTTCGATCGTCGTGCCCGCCGGCGCGATGCGCCGCACCAGCCCCGACAGCACCGCGCCGGGCCCGCACTCCAGGAACCGGTCGACTCCCAGCTCGAGCGCCGAACGGACGGCCGTCTCCCAACGCACGGGCTGCACGATCTGTCGCGCCAGCTTCTCGCGGATCCGCCCCGGGTCGCCCTCCGGCCGGCCGGTCACGTTGTCGATGAAGATCGGCCGCGGCGGCCGGAGTTCCACGCCGTCCAGCGCTTCGCGGAACGCCTCCGCCGCCGACGCCATCAGCGAGCAGTGGAACGGCGCCGCGACGTTCAGCGGCACGGTGCGTCCGAGGCGTTCGCTGCGGAGCCGCTCCACGGCCCGCTCCACGGCCCGCGTTTCCCCCGACAGCACGAGCTGGCCCGGGGCGTTGTAGTTGGTGATCTCCAGCACCCCGTGCGCCCGGCACTCGACCAGCACCGCCTCCAGCCGCTCGGCCGGGACCTTGAGCACCGCGACCATCCGGCCCGGCGTCCGCTCCACCGCCTCTTCCATCAGCCGTCCGCGGAGGCGGACGAGCCGCAGCGCGTCGCCGAAGGCCAGCGCACCCGCCCAGACCAGCGCCGCGTATTCGCCCAGGCTGTGTCCGAGCACGACGTCGGCCTCGCGACCGGCGGCGCGCACGCCCTCCGCGTGCGCCAGGTCCATGACCAGCAACGCCGGCTGCGCGTTCGACGTGCGGGTCAGCTCCGCCTCCGGCCCCTCATCGATCAGCCGGCCCAGCGGCAGACCGAGCAGCGCCTCGGCCTGCTCGAACAGCTCCCGCTGCGCGGGACGCAGCGGACCGAGCCCGGCCCGCATGCCGACGGACTGCGAGCCCTGTCCGGGGAACAGAAACGCCGTTCGACCGCTCACCGTCGCTCCCAGCCCTTCAGGTCGCCAACCGCTGCTCCGCCGCCTCGCGGTCGGGCTTGCCCGCGGCGGTGGTCGGCAACCGGTCGACCACCGCCAGCCGACGGGGCACGGACGCCGCCGGCAGCCGCCGGCGCAGCGCCCGCAACAGCAGTTCGGGCCGCCCCGGGCCGACGAACAACCCCACCAGCTCCTTCCCGCGGCCCCGCGGCACGGCCCGGGCCCAGACCAGCGCCTCCTGGACCCCGGGGAGGGCGCGCAGGCACGCCTCGACCTCGCCGACGTCCACGCGCCGTCCGCCCACCTTGACCACTCCGTCCGCCCGGCCCAGCAGCTCGAACCCGCCCGGCGCCCGCTTCGCCCGATCGGCGGTCCGGAACCAGCACCCGACGCCGCGCGGCAGGTCGGGCGAGAGGTACGGCGAACGGACCTGCAGGCGCCCCCGGACGATCCGGCACTCCACGCCGTCCAGCACGCGCCAGACGGCTTCCCCCGCCTGCCGACAGCGCACCGCGATGCCGCCGGTCTCCGTGGAACCGAAAACCTCCGTCACGCCCACGGACGCCCGCGCCGCGAACGCCGCCGCGTCGGCCGCCTCGAGCGGCGCGGTCGAGGACAACGCCAGGCGCAACCGGGGCGCGGTCCACCGGATGCCGCCCAGCGCGCGGAGCTGCGCCGGCACGCTCACCAGCACGCTCGCCCCGAGCCGCGCCAGCTCCGACGCAATGGCGCCGGGGAAGAACGGCGTGTCGCGCAGCACCGACGCCCCGGACACCAGCGGGACCAGGACCGAGAACAGCAGGCCGTAGATGTGCCGCGGCGAGACCGAAGCCACGATGCGGTCCTGCGGACCGAAGGCGAACCGTCCGGTCATGTCGTGCGCCTCGGCCAGCAGGTTGGCCGGCGTCTTCGACCAGGCGCGCGGTGCGCCGGTGGAGCCGCCCGTGTACAGCCTGAGAAACGGCTCGCCGAGCGGCCGGACCGGGCGCGCCGGTCCCCTGGTCCCCGTGGCGCCGCGCACGCGGACCAGCGCGGCCCCTCGCGGCAGCAGTGCCCGGTCGTCCCCCAC
>CAZMRP010000723.1:0-3085 GCA_964568275.1 uncultured Myxococcales bacterium | reverse complement strand
GTCGGTCAAGGCGGTCGACCGGATCGTCTACGGCTACTACCCGTTCTGGGTCCGCGATCTGACCACGATCCGCTGGTCGGCGCTGACGCACCTCGCCTGGTTCTCGCTCGAGATGGACGCCACCGGCGCGGTCACCGCGGCCCACGGCTGGCCCGACACGACGACGGTGGAGGCGGCGCACGCGGCGGGGGTGCGCGTCGACCTGGCGGTCACGCTGTTCAGCTCCTCGGGGATCGGCACGCTGGTCGGCTCGGCGACGAACCGCGCGCGGGCCATCGGCAACCTGGTGGACCGGATGGTGGCGGGGGACGCGGACGGGATCGCGATCGACTTCGAGGGGGTGCCGGGGAGCGCCCGCGACGACTTCACCACGTTCATCCGCGAGCTGCGGGCGGAGCTGACGCGGCGCGGGCTGACCGACGCCGGGCTCAGCATCGCCGGCCCGGCCGTCGACTGGGGCGACGCCTTCGACCTCGACGCGCTGCTCGACCAGATCGATAGCTACTTCATCATGGGCTACGACTTCTTCTGGAGCGGCTCGTCGCACGCCGGCCCGACCGGGATCCTGCGCACCACGGCCGACTGGCGGCCGTTCACCTCCTGGGCCGCCCTGCGCTCGATCGCCCGCTACACCAGCCTGGTCGACGCCGCGAAGCGGCGGAAGATCGTCTACGGCGTGCCGTACTACGGCCGCGAGTGGACCACGGTCGACGACTCGATGGGCGCCGCGACCATCGCCAACGTGCAGTCGGTGACCTACAGCGCGGCGCGCGAGGCGGTGAGCACCACGCGCACGCGCCGCTGGCACGACGGGATCAAGACGCCGTGGTACGTCTGGAACAGCGGCGGCTGGCACCAGGTGTACTACGACGACGAGGAGAGCCTGCGGGAGAAGTACTGGCTCGCGCGGGCGCAGGACCTGGGCGGCGTGGGGATGTGGGCGCTGAACTACGACGCCCCGCACGCCGAGCTGTGGGACCTGCTGGAGACGATGTTCGCCGGCGAGCCGGACCCGCCCGCGGGGCACCGCGACAACCCGCTCGCGATCGCGGCCTTCCCGTTCCACGACGAGCGGGACACGACCACCGGCCCGTCGCACTACTTCAACTACTACTCGTGCAACACCGGCCTGGCGGAGTACGGGCGCGAGTGGGTCTACGCGGTCGACGTCTGCCAGCCGGGGACGCTGACCGCGCACGTCCCGGAGTACGCGTCGGTCGACCCCGACCTGCACCTGCTGTCGGCGCCGGACCAGGACGCCTGCCTGGCGCGGGCCCACACCGACCTGTCGCACCACATCGACCCGGGCCGCTACCTGCTGACGGTCGACACCTACGTCGACGACGCGGTGGAGCTCGAGGGGCCGTACGCGCTGGACGTGGACTTCGCGCCGGACCCGGGGACGACCGGCTGCGCGGCGCACCTGACGTGCCGCGCCGGCGCCTGCGTCTGCCCCGACCCGGCGCTCGTCGACTGCGGCACGGCGTGCGTCGACACGACGAGCGATCCGGCGCACTGCGGCGGCTGCGACGCGGCCTGCGACCCCGGCGAGACCTGCTTCGAGGGCGCGTGCCTGCCGGCGGCGGCCGATGCGGACGCGGACGCGGACGGCGACGCCGGGGCCGAGGCCGACGTGTCCGAGGACGTCGACGCGGGCGCCGACGTCGCGGCCGACGGCCCGACGGACGGCCCGGCGGACGTGATCTACGTCTACGTCGACGACGGCTGCGGCTGCCGGGCCACCGGCGCCTCGGCGCACGGGCTGGCGTTCCTGGCGGCCCTGGTGCTCGCCGGGGCGTTCCGACGACGACGACCCCGGGCCTGACGGGCACTTGCGGCTTCGGTCGCAGCGCACGGGCGAGGGCGTTCCTTGCCGGTGCGGAACGGCGACGGCTATACTGCGGCGCGTGAGCGAGCGGCGCGAAAACTCGAGGGTCTCCGGCCCTCCGGGAGGGCGGGCGTCCCGGTCCCCGGAGGAGGAGACCGCCCCCGGCTCCGCGAAGGCCGCCGACAGCGCGAAGACCACCGGCGGGACGAGGATCACCGGGAGCCGCAGGGCGGCGGTCGGCGCGCAGGGGCTCGGGGGCGACGGGGACGGCACCGAGCTTCCGCCGCGGCGCCCGCTCCGCCGGCGCATCCTCCGCTGGCTGCTGTGGGCGGCGCTGGGCCTGTTCGTGCTCGCGCTGGCCGGCGTGATCACCATCGTCGTGCTGGTCAACCGCTACGCCGACGACCTGCCCTCGGTGGACGACCTCGGGAGGAACTACCGTCCGCCCCAGGTGACCCGGATCTACGCGCGGGACGGCACGACGGTGATCGGCGAGATCCACGCCGACGAGGGGCGGCGCACGCTGGTGCCGCTGGACCGCATCCCCAAGGTGCTGCTCGACGCGGTGATCGCCGCCGAGGACGCGAGCTTCCGCTCGCACGCCGGTCTGGACTGGTTCGGGATGGTGCGCTCGCTGCTGATCAACGTCTGGAAGGGCTACTACGCCCAGGGCGGGTCGACGATCACGCAGCAGGTGGTGCGGACGTTCTACCTCGGGCGCGAGAAGACGCTGGAGCGGAAGATCAAGGAGCTGCTGCTGGCGCGGCGGGTCGAGCAGCATCTGACGAAGGACCAGATCCTGTCGTTGTACCTGAACCAGATCTGCTTCGGGCACGGGCGGTACGGGGTGGAGGAGGCGGCGCGCTACTACTTCGGCAAGCCGGTGGCGGAAATCGGGCTGGCGGAGGCGGCGTTGCTGGCGGCGCTGCCCAAGGGGCCGGCGATCTACTCGCCGCGGGTCAACGCACAGAAGGCGATCGAGCGGCGGCACTACGTGCTGCGGCAGATGGCGCGGCACGGCTACATCACGGCCCAGCAGATGGCGACGGCGGACGCGGAGCCGATCCGGCTGGCGCCGGAGCCGTCCGGCACGCCGGCCTGGGCCGCCGGATACGTCGAGGCGGTGCGGGCCGAGCTGCGCCGGCGGCTGGGGGAGCTGGACCTGGCCAAGGGCGGCTACACCGTGCTCACGGCGCTCGACCCCCGCCTGCAGCAGGCGGCGCAGCGCGCGGCGCTGGGCGGCCTGCGCGCGGTGGA
>CAZMRP010000722.1:0-3088 GCA_964568275.1 uncultured Myxococcales bacterium | reverse complement strand
AAGATCGACTACAAGGACCCGTACAGCCTGCGCTACTTCATCACCGACCGCGGCCGCATCGTGCCGCGGCGCATTTCCGGGACCTGCGCCAAGCACCAGCGCCGCGTGTCGCTGGCGCTCAAGCGGGCGCGCAACGTGGCACTGATGCCGTTCACGGTCTCGGGGAGGTAACCGGTCATGCGCGTCATCCTGCGTGAAGACGTGCCCAAGCTGGGCAAGACCGGCGACATCGTCAAGGTCAGCGACGGCTTCGGCCGCAACTACCTGCTGCCCCGCAAGCTCGCCGTGGCCGCCACCGAGACCAAGCTGCGGCAGATCGAGCACGAGCGTCGCGTGGCGCTCAAGCGCCGCGACAAGCTGGCCAAGGAGGCCGGCGTGCTGCGCGAGAAGCTGGAGGGGGTGGCGGTCACGGTCGCCAAGCGCGTCGGCGAGAACGAGCGGCTGTTCGGCTCGGTAACGCCGGCCGACATCGAGCTCGCGCTGGCCGAGGAGGGCCACAAGATCGAGCGCAAGCGGATCAAGCTCGACGAGCCGATCCGGGCGCTCGGCGTGTTCCCCGTGCGCGTCGCGTTGGAAGCGGGGGCCGAGGCCACGATCAAGGTCTGGGTCGTCGCGAAGTAGCCGGGCGGCCGACCCGTCATGCCGCGCGGCCCCGAACGCAAGCCTGCCAAGGCCGACCCCCGCGAGGTTCTGGCGCGGGTCCCGCCGCACGCCGAGGACGCCGAGCAGGCGCTGCTCGGCGCGATCCTGGTGGACGACAAGGCCCTGCCCCTGGTCCAGGACGTGGTGACGGCGGACGACTTCTACGTCGAGGCGCACCGGGCGATCTTCGAGGCGATGGTCGATCTGTCGGGCCGCGGGGTGACGATCGACGCCGTGACCCTCGCCGAGACGCTCAAGCAGCGCGGCCAGTTCGACCGCATCGGCGGCGCCGCGTACCTCGACCGGCTGATCGACGTCGTGCCCGTCGCGGCCCACGTCGAGGAGCACGCCGGGATCGTGAGGGAGAAGGCGATCGTCCGCCGGCTGATCCTCGCCTGCAGTCGCGTGGTCACCGAGGCCTTCGAGGACTACGGCGATCTGGACTCGTTCCTCGACGGCTCGGAGCAGACGATCTTCGAGGTCTCGCGCCAGCGCTACCGCAGCGAGACGGCGCACATCCGCCGCACCGTCAAGGAGGTGTTCACCGAGCTGGACGCGCTGAGCCAGTCGTCGAAGGAGATCACGGGGGTCTCGACCGGCTTCCCGCGGCTCGACTCGATCACCGCCGGCCTCCAGCCGTCCGACCTGATCATCCTCGCCGGCCGCCCCAGCGTCGGCAAGACCTCGTTCACGCTCAACCTGGTCACCAATGCGGCCGGCGCCGGAAAGACCCCCGTCGCGTTCTTCTCGCTCGAAATGAGCCGCCAGCAGCTCGTGCGCCGCATCCTGTCCTCCGAGGCCGGCATCCCGGCCAACAAGCTGCGCACCGCCCACGGCCTGTCCCAGGACGACTGGACCCGGCTGTTCATGGCCGCCGACCGCGTCAACAAGTTCGAGATGTACGTCGACGACTCGCCGATGCTGACCGTGGCCCAGCTGCGCGGCAAGGTCCGGCGGCTCAAGCTGGAGCACGGCATCGGCCTGGTGGCCATCGACTACCTGCAGCTGATGCGCCCCACCAAGTCGTTCGACAGCCGCGAACGCGAAATCGCCGAGATCTCCCGCAACCTCAAGGCGCTGGCCAAGGAGCTGTACCTGCCGGTCGTCGCCCTGTCGCAGCTCTCGCGCGACGTCGAGAAGCGCCAGGACAAGCGGCCGGTGCTGGCCGACCTGCGCGAGTCGGGAGCGATCGAGCAGGACGCCGACATCGTCGTCTTCCTGCACGACCTCAACCCGCAGCAGGTCGACCGCACGCACCGCCAGGTCGAGCTGATCATCGCCAAGCACCGGTCCGGCGCCACCGGCACGGTGCCGCTGGTGTTCAACGGCGAGTTCACGCGCTTCTCCCCGGCCGCCGACCAGGACGGCGACCTCGGGATGGCCACCGAGTTCACCCCGCCCGACGACGCCAACCCGTTCTAGCGCCCGGCGCCGACCTCGCCGCCCCTTGACGCCGGCGGTCACCCCGGGACACGGTCCGCTCTCGAGCCATGACGACTTCCCGTTCCACCGCCTCCGTTCCCGCCGCGCGCCTGCGACGCGACCTGGTCCGCGCGGTGCGCCGCGGCCACCCGTGGCTCTACGCCGAGGCGCTCGACGCTCCGCGCGAGCTGCCGAGCGGCACGATCGTCGACGTCCTCGACCCCACAGGCCGCTTCCTTGCCCGGGGTCTCTGGGACCCGCACTCGCCGCTCGCCGTTCGCATCCTGACGCTCGACGCCGCCGAGCCCGTCGACGCCGCCCTGGTGGCCGGCCGCATCGCGGCCGCCGTCGCGCGACGCGCGCCCATCCTCGCGTCGGGCGATACCGACTGCTGCCGCCTCGTGCACGGCGAGGCGGACCGGCTCCCGGGCGTCGTCTGCGACCGCTACGGCGACGTCGCGGTGCTGCGCTTCGACGGCGACGGGCCGGCGGCGCTGCGCGTGTGGGTCATCGAGGCGGTACGCGGGCTGCCCGGCATCGCCCGCGTGCTGGAACGGCCGTTCGGCCGAGCGACCCGTCGGCGAGGCCGAACCGCGCCCGACGGACCGGCGCCCGACGGGAAGCCCGCCGTGGCGCTGTGGGGCGACCTGCCGGACGGGGCGCTCGAGGTCCGCGAGCACGGCCTGCGCTTCGAGGTCGACCTGCTGCGGGGCCACAAGACCGGCCTGTACCTCGACCAGCGCGAGAACCGCGCGCGCGTCCGGGAACTGGCCGCCGGGCGCCGCGTGCTCAACCTGTTCGCCTACACCGGCGGCTTCGCCGTCGCGGCCGCGGCGGGCGGCGCGCGCTCGAGCGTCTCGGTGGAGAGCTCGCGACCGGCGACGGCCGCGGCGCGGCGGAATCTGGCGCACAACGACGCCGACCCGGCGGCGCACGTCGTCGACACGGAGGACGCCTTCGCCTGGCTGGCGCGAGCCGCGGCGGCGCGCCGCACGTTCGACCTGCTGGTCTGCGACCCGCCGAG
>CAZMRP010000721.1:0-3097 GCA_964568275.1 uncultured Myxococcales bacterium | reverse complement strand
TGGTGTGGAAGCTGGCGTGAAGCGATGAGCGACCCCCTGCGCGGCCTCGCCGCCCGAGTTGCTGGAGCGCGAGCTGTTCGGATCGGGGCGGGGCGACGGGGACGACGGGACGTCCGGCGGTGCCGGGCGGTTCGCGGCGGCGGTCGGCGGGACGCTGCTGCTGGACGAGGTCGGGGAGCTGCCGCTGCCCGCGCAGAGCCGGCTGCTGCGGGCGCTGGACGAGCCGCCCGCGGTCCGGCGGAACGGTCCGGGCGCGTCGACGGCCGACGTGCGCCTGGTCGCGACGACGAGCCGCGAGCTGGGGGAGCGGGTCGACCGCGGGGAGTTCCGCGCCGACCTGTACTTCCGGCTCAACGTCGTGGAGCTCCGGCTGCCGCCGCTGCGCGAGCGCCCGGAGGACGTCGAGCCGCTGGCCCGGTGCTTCGTGGCCCGCGCCGCGCCGGGGCGCCCGCCGGAGCTGCCGGAGGAAGTGCTCGAGGCGCTGCGTCGCCGGCGCTGGCCGGGCAACGTGGCCGAGCTGGAGCGCGTCTGCGAGCGGGCCGTGCTGGTCTGCCGGGGCGACCGGCTCGGCCTCGAGGACCTGCCGCCGGTCGCGCCGGGAACGGGGAGCGACTGGCCGTCGCTGCCGCCCGGCGGATTCGCGCTGGTCGACCTGGAGGCCGAGATCCTGCGGAGGGCGCTCGAGCTGCACGACGGGGATCCGGCCCGGACCGCGGCCTACCTGCGGCTGCCGCGCGCGGTGCTGGTCGAGCGCCTGCGTCGGTTGGGACTCGGCGCTACACGCACTCGCTGACCGGCTCGCAGGGACAGCCGTCGCCGGCGCGATTCGGACGGAGGCGGGAAGCAGCGGGTCGGGCTAGCGCCGGTGGGGCAGCTTCGCGATCATCGCCTCGACGTCGCGCACGTGCTGTTCCTCGGCGCGCGCCAGTCCGGAGAAGAACTCGGAGACCGGGCCGTCGACCACGTCCGCCAGCGCGTCGTAGTACAGGGCGGCGTGACTCTCCGCCTCGCGGGCCACGCCCAGCGCGTCGGCGAACGACAGGTTGTCGAGGAACCGCCATTCGGGCGCCGATTCCACCAGCTCCATGCCGTCCTCGGCCTTCTGCGGCAGCTCGCCGGCGACCAGCTTCGCGCCCATCCGCTCGATGGCCAGGGCGTGCTGCTCCTCCTGCCCGGCAAGCGTGGACAGGAACTGCTTGGCCTGCGCGTCCGAGGTGCTGTCGGCGAGCAGCTTGTAGAACCGCCCCGCCGACCGCTCGACCTCCACCGCGTTGCGCACCGCCTGACCCAGTGTGACCATGATCGCCGCCTCCTCGACCGGCATCGTCGCGGTCCCGGCGGCGTCGTGTCAAGGCCGTCGCGGAGGCGGTGCGCGCGACCGGGTCGGTCGTCGGACCGGGGTCGGGGTGGTCAGTCGAGCAGCTGGTCGATGCGGGCGATCTGCTCGCGCAGGTCCTGGATCTGGAGCTGCCAGTACTGCAGCGTGCCGAACTGCGACCAGGTGCGGGGGAAGATCGGGTCGTGCCAGCGCCGGGCGATCCAGGTCGCGTAGTGGATGTAGCGCAGCGCGCGCAGCGGCTCCACCAGCCGCAGCCAGCCGGAATGGAAGTCGCGGAACCCGGCGTAGGCCTCGAGCAGCCGCTCGCGCTGCCGGCGCCCCTCGTCGTCGGCCGACGGGACGAGCATCCAGACGTCCTGCACCGCGGGGCCGACCAGCGTGTCGTCGAAGTCGAGGAACGTGGGGCCCCGGGGCGTCCAGAGCAGGTTGCCGAGGTGGCAGTCGCCGTGGATCCGGTGCAGCGGGACGTCGCGGAACAGCGGCTCGATGCGCTGCAGCAGCGCCTCGACGCTGGCCGCGTAGGCCTGGCGCGCCTCGGGGTGGATCGCGTCGGTCTCGAGCAGCAGCTGGAGGTTGTCGCGGCCGTAGGTCGCGGGGGTGAGGCGCAGCCGGGCCGGCGCGTCGCGGCGCGCGCCGACGTTGTGGATCCGGGCCAGCAGGCGGCCCAGGATGTCCAACTGCTCGCCGTCCAGCTCCTGGGGCGCGCGGCCGCCGATGCGGGGGAAGAGGGCGAACAGGATGCCGTGGAGCTCCCCAAGCGTCTCGCCGGGGGTCAGCTCCAGCGGCCGCGCCACCGGGACCTCCTCGGCGTCCAGTTCGGCCAACAACCCGTGCTCGGCGAGGATCGTCTCGCGGCTCCAGCGTCCCGGCCGGTAGAACTTGCCGACGACCCACGAGCGGTCCTCGAGCTCGAACTGCCAGACGCGGTTCTCGTAGCTGTTGAGCACGAGGAACCGGCCGGTGCAGCGGCGTCCCCCGGCCTCGACGGTGTCGAGAACGTCCTCCGGGGTCAGCTTGCCGAACAGCCCGGCGAGCGGATGGCGGGCGAACGGGTCGGTCATCGGTTCCTCCGCGCGCGTCGGTGCGCTCCGGGCTTGTAGCCACCGGCGGCCGCCGGGTCAATCCGCGGTCGCCGCGGCCGCCACCGGACGCCGCGGCAGAGCAGACGGTTCGGCCGCGGGTCCCGGCGGGGTACGGCCGCAGCGACGGCGAGCGGCGTCCCGCTCAGGGCCCCTCCCCGGCGGCGGAGTCGAAGACCACCACGCGCGTCCCGGGGTTCGCGCGGGTCGCGGTCGCCTCCTCGAACGGGCCCAGCGGCGGGTCGGTCCAGAGGAACAGCTCGCGCGCCTCATCGACCGGCAGGTTCACGCAGCCGTGCGACGCGGGCTTGCCGAACTCGGCGTGCCACCAGGCCCCGTGGATCGCCAGGCCCCGCTCCTTCGGATGTTCCGCGTTGAAGTAGTACATCACCCACGGAACGTCCTCCAGCACGTAGTAGTCGTGCCGTGCGGGCAGGCCGACCTTCATGTCCTTGAGGCGGTGCTTGCGCCAGATGCGGAACTCGCCCGTCGGGGTCTTGCCCCGCTTTCCGGTCGAGACGGTGACCTCGCGCACCGGCCGCCCGTCCTCGTAGGCCGTCAGCCGCTGCCGCGACAGGTCGATCTCGATGTGATTGACGGGAGCCCGCGGCCTCGCGCCCGCCTCGATGCCGGCCGACCCGGTCGGCCCGGCGGTCGCGCGCCCGTTCCGCGGCGCCGA
>CAZMRP010000720.1:0-3105 GCA_964568275.1 uncultured Myxococcales bacterium | reverse complement strand
CGGGGCCGGCTGCGCTTGCGGCGTCACGGGCGCGGGAACCGGCACGCGGTTCCCGACGTGGCCGGCGCTGCTGGCGCTCGCCGGCGCGTGGGCTACCAGTCGGTGCGGTACTGCAGGTGGATGCCGCCGGACTGGCCGTCGCCGTAGTACCCCTCCAGCGACAGGTTGCGCAGGATCAGCCACTCGATCCGGCCCTCGTTGGAGTTCTGCAGCTCGTCGGCCGCCGGCTGGAACGAGTACTCGACGTACAGGTTGTTGAGCACGTTCATCCCGGCCCGGATCCGGGCGTCGGACAGGCCCTCCTGGCCGGGGTCGATCCGAAGGACGCTGAGCGGCGTGAGCCGGCGGGCGACCTCGGACTGGAAGAACGCCAGCCCCACGACCTCGGCCACGCCCTGGGCGACGCGGTCGGCCTGCTGCACGACGGCCAGGCGCTCCTCGTTGGCGACGTCGGTGCGCCCGAGGAACATCAGGGCGAGGATCTCGCTCTGGTCGCGCGGCGGCTCGCTGGTGAGCTGGATCTGCGGATGGCGCAGCGTGCCGGTGACGTCGATGTAGACCGGTCCTTCGACCGTCTCGGCGGCCAGGCGGAGGTCGATCGTGCCGTCGATCGGCGACCGTCCGGTGAAGGCGACGTCGCCGAACTCGAGGTCGAAGCGGCGGCCGAACATGTCGGCCCAGCCGCGGCGCACCTCGACGACGCCGGAGACGGAGGACGCCAGGCCGCGCGACGGTTCGCTGCGGTACACGAGCTCGCCGATGCCGGTCACCTGCATGTCCTCGCGCCGCACGATCAGCTCGTTCGACACGTCGACCCGCACGACCACGTCCAGCGGCAGCGCCGGCTCCTCCTCCGTCGCCCGGGCGGCGGCCGCGCGGCCGCCGATGACGAAGTCGGGGTGGTCGCCCAGCTCCATCACGGCCTGCGAGCGCGTGCGCGGCAGCATCAGCTGGCAGCTGGAGACGGTGACGTCGGCCTCGAGGCGTCGGGGGGTCGGCGTTCCCTCGCCGCCCCCGGTCAGACGACCGGTCGCCCCGAGCTCGCAGGTCACCCGGCCGAAGGTGGTCCCCTCCCCCGCCAGCGGGAAGTCGGTCGAGTCGACCCGCAGTTCGAACGCCAGGGCGTCGGCGTCCGCGATGTCCATCGTGCCGCGGGCGGACGCGCGCCCGCCGCCGCTGGCGGCGTTGACCCGCTCGAGGACGATCCGTTCGGAGTCGATGGTGCCGAGCAGCTCCACCCGTTCGAAGCGCTGGGCGGTCGAGCCCAGCACGAAGCCGCCGTCCCGGAGGTGGAACGAGCCGGCGAGGCGCGGGGCGGTCAGCGGACCGACCGCCGTCAGATCGAGGTCGACCCGACCGGAGGGGTCGCCGACCACGGAGGGGAGCCACAGGCTGGCGATGTCGAGGCCGCGGGCGGCGGCGACCACGTCGACGCGGGCGGCGGCCGGGTCGAACGTGCCGAAGGCCCGCAGGTCGGGAAACGCGTCCGCGGGGCGCCCGGCGGCGTCGCCGGTGCCGGGAGCGGCGGGCAGCTCGGCGCGGCCGCCGACGTGCAACGCGGCGGCCTCCTGGTTGCGGACCGCCCCGAACAGCACCACCTGCGTCCCGGTGCCGTCGGCCGACAGCAGGGCGGACTGCACCGGCACCTCGCTGACGAACAGTTGCTCCGCCGAGACGGTGGCCGTCCAGCGCGACGGAGCGTCCGGGCCCGCCGGCCGCCAGCGGGCGCGCAGTCCCGCCCGCTCCGCCGGCGCCTCGGCGAACCGCTCGGCCGCCGCCAGCTGCAGCACCTCGCCCGACATCCGGCCGGCGACCCGCAGGTCGGGGCGCCACGGCGCCTCCCCGCCGTCCAACAGCGCCCGCAAACCGACCGGCCAGTCGGCCACGACCCGCAGGTCCGTCCCCACGGCATCCGTCGCCCACGCGTCGGCCCGCAGACCGTCCCGTTCGACATCGACCTCGAGCTGCACGTCGAGCGACGGGGCGTCGGGCCGTTGCGGCCAGCCCAGGGCGCGACCGGCGAGCCGCGCGCGTCCCGTGGGCCGTGCCGGCGAGCCGGACAGCACGACGGTTCCGGAAAACCGGCCGGTGGGCACGTCGGGGCCGGTGATCCCCAGCGTCCGCAACTCCAGGCCGGCGAAGGCGAACCGCTGGAGCCAGCGGCCGGTCTCGAGCAGGTCGCGGCGCAGGTCGGTCGATTCGACGGGGGCCCGGGCGAGGTCCAGGCGACCGTCCCCCTCGGCCACCGCGCCGTCGGCGGCGGTGAACCGGAACCGGTCCCGGCAGCGCGTGCCGGCACAACGCAGGTCGACCCAGCCGTTCCACGGCGTCCTCGGGCCGACGGCGAAGTCCCGCACCCGGGCCTGCAGCTCCAGGGCGCCTTCGTCGGCGTGGTACAGGACGCTGCCGTCGGCGAGGGTGCCGCGCAGCTCGACGTCGGGGGGCAGGAACGGCGCGGCCGCATCCAACGGGACGTCCCCGGCCTGGACGTACAGCACGGCCCCGCCGTCGGCGGGCACGGCCAGGTCGGCCAGCAGGGTCCCGCCGTTGGCGAGCTGCGCCCGTCCGTCGACATGGAGCGCCCCGTCCTCGAAGGTCCCGGACGCCTCGGCGGTCGTGTGCTCCAGGGGACCGACGGCGAGCCCGGTCACGCCGGCCGAGAACCGCAGCACGGGGTCGTCGACCCGGCCCTCGGCGGTGAGCTCCGCGCGGAGCCGGCCGGCGTGGACGAGCGCGGCGACCTCCGGCGGCAGGTCGGCCAGATCGAACAGGGCCGCCACGGGCAGCTCGACGATCCGGCCGTCGAAGCGCAGGCGGCGCCAGTTGCGGAGGGTTCCGGCGACGCGGCCGGAGGCGCCCTGCCCTTCGAGCACCAGCGCCGGGACGACGAGGCCGTCGGCGGCGGCGCGCAGCGAGCCGTGGAACCGCAAGGCCGTCCCGCGGCTCTGCAGCAGACCGCCTTCCAGGTCCGCCTCGAGCGCGCCGTCCGCGGTGCGGCGCAGCCGGACCGTGGTGGAGACGTCGGCGCGGGCCGAGTCCAGGCGCACCACGCCGCTGCCCGCGCGCGTCGTGCCCGTCAGCTCCGCCGTGACGGTGCCGACGGGC
>CAZMRP010000719.1:0-3109 GCA_964568275.1 uncultured Myxococcales bacterium | reverse complement strand
GGGGACGACCAGGGAGTGGAGGCCGACGCGGAGGTCGGCGCCGACGCGGACGCGCCGGCCGACGCCGACATCACGGACGACGCGCGCGACGACGTCGCGGAGGACGGCGATGCGGGGCCGTGCGTCGACGTCGACCGCGACGGCGCCTGCCGCGACGACGACTGCGACGATGCGGACGCGTCGATCCACCCAGGTGCGGTCGAGGTCTGCCACAACGGCCTGGACGACGACTGCGACGGCGTCGCCGACGAGGACTGCCTGGAAGGCTCGCGCGCCTTCTACGTCGACCGCGACTCGCTCGGCGGTCCCTGTGCCGACACCAATCCCGGCACGCAGACGGCACCCTGGTGCACCGTGGCCCACGCCAACGCGACGCTCGTCGCGGGCGATACGGTCTATCTGCGCGCCGGGACCTACGCCGGCGAGACGATCCAGCCGGCGAGCTCGGGCAGCTCCGACGCCGCGCGGATCGCCTACGCGGCGTACGGGGACGAAGTGGTGACGTTCACGGAGAGCGTGTACTGCGTCCGTCTGCAGGGCCGCCGCTACGTCACGCTCCGCGGTCTGCGGTTCGTCGACTGCGAGCGCAACCTGTACCTGCAGGCCTCGAGCCACGTGAACGTCGGGTACTGCACGTTCGACAATCCGGGCGGGCCGACCACCTGGGCCGGCTCGCGGCTCTACGAGGGTTCGACCGACAACCGGATCCACAACTGCGTCTTCTCGCGCTACGGCAACGAATCGGGCTCCGCCGGCGCCTGGGACGACAACGCCTGCATCCTCGACATCGGCAACGACAACGTGGTCGACGAGAGCGACCGCAACCTGGTGGTCCACAGCGCCTTCTTCCACGGCGGGCACCACGCCCTGGGGGTCTACGCGAGCCGCAACGTGGTGCGCGGCTGCACCTTCCACAACGAGGAATGGTACGAGTGCCACCGCACGGAGGCCGGCGGACGGTGCGGCAACCGCAACGTGATCCTCAACGCCAGCTTCCCCGAGACCAACGTCCGCAACGTGCTCGAGGGCAACCGGATCGCCTTCTCGGGGCTGCCGGCCGACAACGATTCGTCCACCGGCCTCTCGGTCCGCACGCGGGACAACATCATCCGGCGCAATGCGTTCTACCACAACGACTCCAGCGGCCTGACGCTGAGCGCCGACGGCGGGAACCACAACGACGCGAGCGGCAACCACATCTATGCCAACGTCTTCCTGCACAACGGCTACCCGCTCGCCGACGACTGGGGGCCGTTGCAGAGCGGCCTGCTGCTCGCGCGGTGGGTCGACGACGCCGCGCACAACCCGATGGTCGGCGTGGCGATCAAGAACAACGTGTTCCACGACAACCAGACCTACGCGATCTACTACTACTACGTGGACGAGGCGGAGCAGTTCGTCGGCGGCAACCGCGAGGAGGCCGGCGACCCCGGTTTCGTGGCGGCGACCGGCGTCCCCGACCCGTCCGACTTCGAGTTCTACGACTTCCAACTCGCGCCCGGCAGTCCGTGCATCGATGCCGGCGAGTTCCTCACCCGCACCACCAACGCCGGCAGCGCGGCCACGGTGCTGGAAGTGGAGGACGTCGGCTACTTCACCGACGGCGAGGGGCTCGTCGCCGGCGACCTGATCCAGCTCGAAGGGCAGGAGCTGGCCGTGCGGGTCATCGCGGTGGACGACGCCGCCGGCACGCTGACGGTCGACAGCCCGCTCGACTGGTCCGTCGGTACCGGCGTCGCCCTGCCGTACCTCGGCGCCCGCCCCGACCAGGGGATCTACGAGTCGCGCTAGCGCGTGGCGGAGGTCCTACGGGGCCGCGGGCCCGGCCGGCGGGTCGACCGCCGGGCAGAGGGCCCCGCCGGGCAGCCTCCCGCAGGCGTACTCGAGCGCCGCGGCGTAGGTCGCCGAGACGTTGCGCGCGTAGCGGTCCCAGGCGTCGCCCGACCGGCGTCCCGTGTTGTACGAGCCGATCCACGACCAGGGGTCCGCCTTGCACCGCGCCACCGCCTCCGGGGTCCGTTCGACCTCGCACTGCCAGGTGCGTGCGGCATCGAGCGCCACGGCGGCGAGCGAGACGTTGACGAGCGGCTCGAGCGCGCGTTGTCGGCGCTCCCGCGCGGAGCGCGGAAGCTCCTCGCCGGTGGCCGGCACGACCTGCCCGGCCCGGACCTCGGTCGCGACGAGCTGGAACAGCCCGATCTCGCCGGCCGAGCAGCGGTCGACGACGAGCGTTCCGTCGGGCTGTTCGGACAGCACGGTGACCTCGAGGGTCGTCGTCCGCGTCGGGTCCGCGCGATAGGAAATCGTGAGCTCCTCGCCGCCGTCCGCGAGCGTCGAGCGGGAGACGACGCGCTCCGGTGCGAGCTCGAGCCGGCAGACGTCGCCGGTCTTGAAGCGGGACTCGCGGTACGCCACGGCGACCATCAGCAGCGGGTCGAGGTCCTGTCGCTCCGCCTCGGGCGCGATGTAGCCGGCCAGCTCCGCGGCCCACGCCGCGCCCGCGTCGCGGGTCGCGGTGCAGCGGGCGCGCGACGCCTCGGTGGCGAACGTCCGCTCGCACGCCTCCGGCTGCCAGTCCGGCCTCAGCGCCAGGATCGCCCACGTCAGGAACTCGGTCATCGCCGCGGCCCCTTTCCGGCCGCGGGTCCAAGGCTGTCGCGGATGTCGCCGTTCGTCAAGTCGGGTTGCGCAACCGTCGGGTCGGACCCGCACGCAGACCGCGTGCGCTCGGCCGGCAGGCGGCGCTCAGCTCACGGGCAGGGCGCCGGTGGTGGAAGCGGCGGTACCGAGCTCCGGGGAGAAGGTCCCGGCGGAGACGTCGAGCGTGCGGGCGTTGACGCGGATGCGGCCGCTGCCGCCGCCGCCGCCGCCGCCGTCGTCGTCCTCGCCGTCGCAGACGGAGGGACCGCCGAGTTCGGCGAGCGCGCTGCCTTCGCCACCGCTGCAGCCGGCGCCGGTGCCGGTGCCTCCGCCCGCGGCGGTGGCGTCGAACCGGCCGCGATCGCCGTCGTCGCCGTCCCGGTACTGGCTCTCCGCGCCGGCCCCGCCGCCGCCCCCGTTGACGGCGAGCGTTCCCGCGACGGTGACGCTCGGGGCCTCGAGCAGCAGG
>CAZMRP010000718.1:0-3124 GCA_964568275.1 uncultured Myxococcales bacterium | reverse complement strand
GAGGGGTCGACCCCCTCGGGGCCCTTCGACAACAGGGCGCCGGAATCGGGCGGGAGGCAGTAGTCGGGCAGCGGCGCCTCCGACTCCAGCGCGCCCCGGTTCGGGGTGGTGGTCCGGGTGCCGGGCGGCGGCAGCGCCGCGGCCACCGCCGGCAACGCCAGCAGCAGCGGCACCAGGCTCCACGAGCGACGGGTGACGGGAAGATCCCAAGTCGTTCGGTTCATGGCCCTGCTACCTCCCACACTTCGAGATGACGGGCTGCTGGTAGAACCCCAGCTCGTCGCGCCAGAACTCCCCCTCGAACGGCCAGAGCATGTGCTCGCTGTCGGTCTGGATCCGCTCCATCTCGCGCCCCGGCACGTTGGTGACCTGCGACCCGGCCAGCTCGGACGAGAGTTGGCCGCGGATCGCGTTGAGGATCTCGATCTCGATGCGCGTGGCCTGGTTGAGCAGCTCCTGCAGCTCCGTCAGGAACCGCTCGTAGCGCCGGTGCGACAGGTCGCCCGCGTTCTCGATCGCGATCCCCTTGGCGATGCCGATGTCCTGCACGATGCGCTCGCCCACGCTCGAGCTCTTGAAGCCCTGGGGCATGCTCGAGAGCCGCCCCTCCTCCGCCACCAGCGTGTCGACGTAGTCGAGGTTGCGGAGCAGGGTGCGGTCGGACAGCGCCGTGTTGATGATGCGCGCGATCTCGGGGGCGACGTCCGCCGTCCCCTCCTTGAGCTGCACCAGGAATTGATAGAACGTGTAGTTGTCGAGGTACTGGTTGAGGTAGCCCTGCAGCGAGTCGTAGATCGGCTGGTACTCGTTGACGAACGCCTCCACCGTCTGCTGCGCGTAGTCGTACTGGCAGAGCGTGAAGTAGATCACCGCCTTGAGCACCAGCGACTCGGGGTAGTACTGCTCCTCGAAGAACGGCGAGTTGATGGTGTGGATGTTGCCGAGCGCCCGCGGCAGGTCCTCGACCATGTAGTAGGCCCAGGCCTTCTCGAACACCGAGTCGACCCAGTACTCGGAGCTGATCGGGATGCGGTCCCAGGCGTCCATCGCCGAGGCGAAGTGCTTGGTGGTGTAGTAGATGCGGGCCAGCGAGAGGTAGGCCAGGTTGAGGTAGCGCTCCTCGTCGTCGGAGAGGAACAGCTCGTCCTCGAACTTGTCGACGATCTTCTGGAACGCGGCCACCGCCGTCTGCGCCGTGCGCTCGCGGACGTAGGTGATGCCGACGAAGAACTGCGCCGCCACGAAGTGCTCGTCCTCCGTGCTCACCTGCTCGAAGAACATCCGCGCCTTCTGGTACTCCATCTGGCGGTACCAGTAGCGGCCCATCATGAACAGCAGCTCGTTGTACAGGCCGCGGGTCTCCGAGTTGTTGAACTCGGCGAGGGCGTCGAGCGAATCGCCGTAGCGGCCGACGAGCGAGACGATGTCGGCCGGTTCGGGCAGCTCGCGCGAGAGCTGCGCCAGCCACTGCAGCGTCTGGCGGAAGTAGATGTGGCCGTTGCCGCGCTTGACGATCTCCTCGAACACCGCCAGCGCGGCCTGGAAGAAGCGCAGCCGGAAGAGGCACTTGCCGAGGAAGAACTCGGCCTTCTGCACGTTGGCCGGCTCGTCGTGCCCCATCCCCTCGATCACGTGCTGGAACTGCACCGACGCGCCGGTGAAGTCGTTCTGCTCGTAGAGCCGCAGCGCCTGCGCCAGAATCTGGCTCGGCGGACCCTGGGGCGGCGGCGGCGGCTGCTCGATGTTCGTCTCCGGCCCGACACCGAAGGTCATCGCATCCCCGGTCGCGCCGGGGTCCTCGGGCTCGAACGTCATCACCTGCGCCGTCGCGAGCGCCGGCAACAACACGGCGGCCGCGAACGCTCCCAGTCCCAGGCTCTTCGGTCTACTCGTCATGCTTCACCTCTTCCGGCCCGGTCGTTCCGGTGACGGAACCCGGCCCGCCTGCTCGACCCAACCGCGTCGAGAACGGTTGCTCGGGAACCCGGCAATCCTTACTTCCCTCGGTCCTCAACCCCATCGTCCCGACACGCCGGGACGGCCCGCACTCTAGATGAAGCGCGAGCGGCCAGTCAAGCCCATTGATCGGCGGACCTGTTCGGGAATTCAGGGGGTTCCGGTGTCGAGCGCCGCCCGTCGAGCCCCGGGTCGAACGGCGCGGCAACCAGCCCCCGAACCGCGGCGCTTCGCCGACCGGCCCGCCCGCCCCGCGCCCCGAACGGCCGGTCGTCCCGTCGAACCCGCTCCTCTTCGCCCAGCGCTCCGCCCCCCCCGGGCCCCCGTGCAATGTTCGCCGCTCGGCGGGCACGGGTCGATGACGGGCGGCGCACGACGTCGTCGGGACCTCGCGTCGCCGCCCCGCCGGGCCGGCTTTCCGCTTGACTTGCCGCGCGGTGCGCTCGTAGACTACCGCGCTGCCAGCGAGTGGCCGGCGAGGGGAAAGGAGAGCTCCATGAACCGTCAGCGAGTCTTGTCCGCGGTGCTGGCCGGCGCCGCACTGCTCGTGCTCGCCGCCTGCGATCCCCCGGGCGTCGGCGACCCGTGCACCCCGGAGGTGCGGCCGCCCGAGGGCCAGGCCTGGGCCTACGGCGAGGTTTCGGTCGAGACGCGCTCCCTGCAGTGCCGTACGCGCACCTGCATGGTCTACCACTTCTTCCCCGCGGGTCGCGAGGCCGGCGAGCCCGACTGGCGGATCCAGGCGCAGTGGCCGCCGGAAGACAGCCCGCAGGAGCCGTGCCGCAACAACGACACCGACGTGTTCGTCGACCACTTCTGCAAGACGCGGCGCGACGAGTACGGCCAGAACGTGGTCGATTACTCCCCGCCGGTGGAGCACAGCGACTGGTACTGCAACTTCGACATGACGCTGGTCAACCTGTCGAGCCCGTTCTGCACGTTCAAGTGCGCCGGCGCCGGCCGGACGTTCGAATGTCCCGAAGGGTTCCTGTGCCGCGAGGTGGTGCGGATGGGCCCCGAAGGGATGCGCGGCAGCTACTGCATCCCGTCGCGGCTCGCCGACTGCGACCGCTACACGCCGGGCGAGCAGGACTGCTGCCAGACCCTGCGCATCGACTCGTAGCCGGGTCCCCCGGCCGCGCCGCCCCCCGCCGCCCCGCTTCCCGTG
>CAZMRP010000717.1:0-3127 GCA_964568275.1 uncultured Myxococcales bacterium | reverse complement strand
CATCCTCGGGTTCGGCAGCCCCGCGCTGGGCGGCACCGGCGAGTCGGTCTACGAGCTGCGGCTGGTGCCGGGCCCGGGCCGCGGCGCGGGCCGGCTCGTGCGCACCGGCGAGCTGCCGGGCGAGGGCGGCCCGAGCGTCTGGTCGGTGGACCTCGAGCGCGCCGGCACGCGCGAGCTGCTGCTCGAGGAGAACAGCAACTACATGACCTGCGACATGTCCGGCGGCGGCTCCACCTCGCGCTGGCTGCTGCTGCGCGGCGACGGCTCGCTGCTGTGGCGCGACGACGACCGCTACACCGAGTTCGGCGAGCGGTACCGCCGCGACGGGACCGCCGACGGGCGGCTGGTGGAGCTGGGCGCGGCGCGCGGCCTGCGCTTCCGCACCGAGTCGCAGGAGTGGTGGGTCTTCGCCGCGGGAACGGCGCCGGCGGCGCTGCCGGCCTGCCTGGAGTGAGCCGCGCGCTCAGCGGTGCGGCGAGGCCCAGCTCTGCTCGATCCCCTCGATCAGCGTGGAGATCGTCCGGTGCAGCGGCGCGGGCACGCCGCGCTGGTCGGCCACGTCGGCGATCCGGCCGTTGAGGAACCGGATCTCGGTCGGGCGCTTGTTCGAGACGTCGACCCACATCGAGGCCCGATGGTGGCCCGCCTTGGACAGGTAGGTCACGCAGTGGTCCAGGAACCCCGGCTCCCACTCGTAGCCGTCCGCCTTGGCCACCGCGATCCCCTCCACCAGCAGCGCCTTGGACAGCGCGTTCATCTTCGGGCTCTCGAAGCACTCGCGCATCGTCAGGTCGGTCAGCGCGCACAGCGGGCTCATCGCCGCGTTGAGGATCGTCTTCTCCCACTCGAACTTCCGGACGTTGTCCGTGTAGTCCGTCTCCAGCCCCGCCGCGTCGACCAGCGCCGCGAAGCGCCGCGCCGCCGCCTCGCCCTGCGGCGTCATCGTGCCCACCGCGTTGCGGCCGTTGAAGAACATCATCTTGATCCGGCCCGCCGCCACCTTGCCGCCCGCGTAGTTGACGATCATCCGCAGCGTGTGGTCCGGCCCCTCCACCACCGCCAGCTCCTGCTCGGTGTCGAGGCCGTTCTGCACCGAGACCACGAACCCCTCCTTGCCGGCCAGCCGCGCCGCGTCGGGCATCACGGTGTGCAGGATCGAGGCCTTGGTCGAGATCGCGACGAAGTCCCAGCGCCGCGCGCCGAGCTCCGAGCACTTGAGCACCGCCTCCGCCGGCTTCCCGTGCGCCTCGCGCATCCCGTCGACGTGGAGCCCGTCCTTGCGGATCGCCGCGATGTGCGGCTCGTCGATGTCGACCACGCCGACGTAGTGGCCCGCCTTGGCCAGCCACGCCGCCAGGATCGAGCCCACCGGGCCCACGCCGACCACCGCGATGTTCAGTTTCTCCGCTCCGGAACCCGGGCCGTTGCCGCTCGCCATCCGCTCCTCCTGTCCCACGGGTTGCCCCGTGGCCCTCACCCGGTAGTGGGGGTCGTGGGGGCAGGTCAAGCGATTTCCACCCCGCCCGCCGTCCCGTGCCGCCGCACGGTCGCCGATCACGGCCACCCACCACTCCCCGCGGCGGCCGCGACGGTGTACCATCCCGCCGACGCGAGACGGCCGACGTCGTCGTCGCAGCACCGCTGCGGCGCGTCCCGCGTCCCCGGGGAGCGAGGGATGACCGACGGACTGATCGAACGGATCTACGAGGCCAGCATCCCGCCCGCGACCGCCTGGTCCGAGACGATGGCGGCGATCGCCGCCCATTGCGGCGCCCGGCTCGCCTGGCTGCTGGAGCTCGACACCCGCACGATGCGGGCGCCCCTGTGGTCGATGTGGGGCGCCTCCGACACGGTCCAGGAGCAGATCCGCCGGCGGTTCCTCGACCCGGCGGGCAACGAGCTGATGGCCCTCGGGCTTTGCACGCCGGTCGGACGGCTCGTCACCACCTCGATCGCGAAACGCCGCATCGCGCTGGAGCGGACCCGCGTGTACCAGCAGGCGATGGTCCCGTTCGAGCTCGAGCAGATGATGGTCGTCAATCTGGAGCGCAGCCCCGTTGGTCTGCGCGCGCTGTCGGTGTTCCGGTCCGCGCGCGAGGGCGCCTTCCGCCCGGCGGAGCGGGCGCGCTTCGTGCGCCTGGCGCGCCACGTCGGCCGGGCGACCCGCCTGCGCCTGCAGCTGGAGCGGGCCGAGCACGGCGACTGGCTCTCCCGCGCGGTGCTCGATCGATTGCAGCTCGGCGTGCTGGTGCTCGACGAGCGGCTGCGAGTGGTGCTGGCCAACCGCCGGGCGCTCCGGTTCGCCGAGGAGGACGACGGACGGCGGCTCGCCGACCACCAGCTCCGGCTGACGAACCGCGCCGCCCACGCCCGGCTGCGGACCCTGCTGGCCCCGGGCGCCGCCGTGGCGCCCCCCGGCCGCTCCCCGGCGTGGGTCGAGCTCGAGCTGCCGCGCCGGTCCGGCCGGCGGCCCTACGTCTGCCTCGTCGGCCGGCTGCCCCATCGTCCGAGCCCGCTCGGCCGGCCGCTCGCGGCGCACGTCCTGTTCGTCAGCGATCCGGAGGACCTCCCGGATCCCCCGGAGGCCGCGCTCGGCCGCCTGTGGGGCCTGACGCCCGCCGAGGCCGACGTCTGCCTCGCCGTCACCCAGGGCCGCGGCCTCCGGGACGCCGCCGAGGCGCTGGAGATCTCCGTCAACACCGTGCGCACCCACGTCGCCCGCGTGCTCCACAAGACCGGCACCGCGCGGCAGGCCGAGCTGATCCGCCTGGTCGTCTCGAGCCTCGGCGCCGTCGCCTTCGAGCCCGACGACGGTGCCCCGCCGCCGGAGCCGTCCCACCGGACCTCCGTCATCCGATCGGATGACGAACCGCGGCGCGCCGGCCGGTAACCTGCCCTCCGCAAGGAGGGCGGTCATGCGACGATTCGACCTGCGGGTGTTGGTGTCGACGGTGCTTCTCGCCGTCGTGGGGTCCTGCGAGCCGATGGGCGACGAGTCGTCCGGAGCGCCGGCGGCGATCGAGCCGACGGCCGACCTGCCGGGTCTTCCGGGGCCGGCCGAGGCGCCGGCGGAACCGGCGGCAGCGGCGGAAGGCGACGCGGCGGCGTTGCCCGACGGCCTGCGGCC
>CAZMRP010000716.1:0-3133 GCA_964568275.1 uncultured Myxococcales bacterium | reverse complement strand
GACCCAACGGCCGCTTCCGCTTCGGCGAGGGCGACGACGCCTGGCTGGTGTTCGACGTGCCGGGAGCCGACGCCGCCGCCGCCGGACCGCCGGTCGCCCTCGAGGCCTGGGAGGCGGCCGCGACGCCGTTCGAGCCCTCGGCCACGCTGAGCCGGCTGCACGACCTGGCCGGAGACGGAGACCTCGAGCTGTGGTTCCCGCACCCGCTCCAGGTCGGCGACGCCGTGCTCGAGGGCGCGGCCGTCGTGCTCCGACGCGGCGTCCGGGACCGCTACGAGGCGGTCGTGCTCGCCGAGACGCCGGCGGTGGCCGCGTTCGTCGCCGGGCTCCCGTCGCGGATGGTCGAGGTGCTGCGCCAGACCGAGAACCAGATGCGCCGCGACCTGGAGACGACGGCGCCCGAGCAGCAACCGGCGACGCGGCTGGTGCTGCGCGCCGTCGCCGCCCTGCGCGACGCCGTGGCGGCCGCGGAAACCTCGGCCGACGGCCAGGTGGCCCGCATCGCGCTGCGGATCGACCCCGCCGCCGCCACGCCGGCCGACCTGGCCTTCTTCACCGCCCTGGTGCTCCTGCCTCGCTCCGGAGGCCCGGCGACCGGGGCCGACGACGCCGGCCTCCCCGACACCCCGACGCTCCGCGCGCTGCGCGACGAGGCCCGGGCGCTCGACCCGCTGGTCGACGTCCAGTGGGTCCGGATGTTCCTCGCCGCCTCGTTCCTGCTGCGCCCCGTCGAGCCGCGCACGCTGTACGTCCGCGGCCGCGACGCGGCCTTCACCGCCGACGAATACGCCGCGCTCGACGAGGCGGCCCGGGAGGGCCTGGAGCCCCGGGAGCTCGACGAGGCCTACTACTACACGACGCGCTACGGCACGCCGCTGGCCTACGCCCGCGCGTTGGAGCTCGCCGACCGCTTCGGTTTCCGCAACCCCACCGGGACCCGGATCCTCGACTTCGGCTACGGCGGCATCGGCCACCTGCGCCTGCTCGCGACCCTCGGCGCCGAGGTCGTCGGCGTCGAAGTCGACCCGCTGCTGCGCGCGCTCTACTCGCACCCCGAGGACACCGGCCCGATGCCCGATGCGGAGCGACCGCTGGGCCGGTTGACCCTGGTCCACGGGAGCTGGCCCGCCGACGCGGCCGTGCACGAGGCGGTCGGCGGCGGGTACGACCTGGTCCTGTCGAAGAACGTGCTCAAGCGCGGCTACGTCCACCCCGACCGGCCGATCGAGCCGGGCCGCGGGGTCGACCTCGGCGTCGACGACCCCGGGTTCGCCGCCGCGCTGTTCGCCGCGCTCCGACCCGGCGGGCTGGTCGTGATCTACAACCTCTCCCCGGCCCCCGCTCCCGCCGACCAGCCGTACATCCCGTGGGCCGACGGCCGCTGCCCGTTCGACCGCGCGATGCTCGAGGCGGCTGGCTTCGAGGTGCCGGCCTACGACGAGGACGACACCGAGCGGATTCGCGCCTTCGCCCGCGCGCTGGGCTGGGACCGGGACCCCGAGGACCCGATGGACGTCGACCACGACCTGTTCGGCCGGTTCACCGTGCTGCGCCGCCCCGCCGACCCGCGCCGGCCGCGGCGCGGTGTAAGATCCGGCCGCGGTCGTCGAAGTAGAAACAGGTAGGGCCGCCAACCGGGGACGACGGCGCGGCCCCCCAAGGACGACCGGGACCGAGGGCGACCGGGCCGACGAGGGCCGGAGCGACCGGGTTGACGAGGAGGGAGATGGACGGTTCCGACCGTTCGCGACCGGGCGAACCGTCGCGCGGCCCGGAACGACGCTCCGCCGACGGGACTCGGCGGCTGCGCCTCGGCCAGATTCCCAGCGGACAGGTCCGGGCGCTCGACCTGCCGCTGATCGAGACCCAAGGCCGCCAGCGAACCCCGACCCCCTACTTCCTCGGAATCAAGATCACCTGCGACATCCCGGGCCACCTGTACTCGCTCGACGTGAAGCCGGACTTCGGCCGGAACGTGCCGCCCGCGGCCAGCCTGACGGTGATGCGGAGCCGCTACGAGGCGACCCGGCCGGTGGCGCTCGTCGAACGGGGAGAACCGGTCGAACGGAACCTGCTGCTCGAGCTGGACGACAACACGGAACAGGTCGTGTTCTGGATCTGCACCGAGGGTGCGGCCGAGGTGCCGCGGCGGATGGCGGCGACGATCGGCGTCCAGCCGATGCCCCGGTCCGACGAGCAGGACGACCTGGACACGATGCGACTGCCCACGGTCCGACAGGCCGCCAAGGAGGAGCTGGCCCGGGCGCTCCGCCGGACCCCGCACCCGATGCTGTGCACCCTCGGCGAACTGCTGGGCGACGACGACGGCGCCCGGAAGATCGCCCTCCTGGAACGCCTGATCGAAGCCGACGCCGACGTCTGCCTGATCGAAGCCGCCGTCCGCGACCTCGACCTGTGCGAACAGACCGTCCTCGGTTTCGCCCCCACCGACTTCGGCGGCCTGTGCCTGTCCGACCTCGTGGACGCCAGCATCGCCATCTTCCACCCCGCCTCGTCCCCCTACCTCGTCCACCACTGCCTGACCGTGGCGCTCGACCGGCGGAACGACCGGCTGCCGCCGGGCCAGGTCCGACTGTGGCAGGCGCTGGTCGAGGCCGCGGTGGTGACCCTGCACCGCCGCGCCCCCGAGCTGCTGCACGAGACGATCGAGGATCTGGAGATCGTCGGCGATGCCGACGGCCTGGCGACCGTCCGGTTGCTCGCGGACCGCGCGGCGACCCGACCCAGGTCCGCGCCGACCGACCCCGGCCACCCGCTCGACGACTGCCTGCGGCGCGTCGGCTGCGACGACCGCCGCGGCGCCGAGTCCGCGACGCGTGAGCTGCTGACCCGCTACGGCTTCGTCTGGATCGCCGCGGAACAGGGCTGAACCGTTCGAACGCGCCTTGTGCCGCCCCCCCGGTTCGTGCTTCGCTCGCGCCCGATGAACCTCAAGGGACGCAACACCGCGGTCGTGGGCAGCCTCGTCGTCGCGGGCATCGCCCTGCTGGTCGCCCAGTACCTGGACTACAGCATGGAGTCGGACTCGCGGGCGCCGCGGCCGGACCCCCAGGACGCCGGGACGGCGACGACGGCACCCGACGCGGCCGACGGCCTCACGCCCGCCGCGAGC
>CAZMRP010000715.1:0-3138 GCA_964568275.1 uncultured Myxococcales bacterium | reverse complement strand
GGGCGAGACGGGGTCGGGGGCGGCGTCCACCACCGGTTCCGTCGGCGGCGGCGCGGGCGCTGCCGGTTCGCTCGCCGGCGGCGGCGTCGGTGGTTCCGTCGCCGGCGGGAGTTCGTCGCGCCGCGGGGTATCGTTCACGGGGCACCTCGCATCGCGGCGTCGAAGCAGAAGTGGCGCATCCCCTGGAAGGTGGCCGAGACCAGGAAGCGCACGGTGCGGGTCGGGGGGCCCGGCGGGACGGGGAAGCTCCAGCGCTGCCACGGCGCGCCGTCGGGCTGGAGCGCGGTGCCGACGAGCTGTCCGTCGATCTCGACATCGAGCTGCACGGGCGGCTTGTCCATGTCGCGGGCCGCGACGTAGGTCATGGCGGTGTAGACCGAGAGCGTCTCGCCCGACGGAACCCCCTCGAAGGTGGAGACCAGCGGACCGCGGACGGTCGGGTGCGACCAGAGGCAGAAGTGGGCCTGCTGGTCCATGTCGGTGGTGACGAACGGGCCGACCCACACCCAGTGCTCGCCGATCACGGGACCGCACTGGTGCTTGCCCTCGCGCTCGTCCCAGCGGCACGGCTGCTCGCCGTCCGGGGTGCGGACGGCGACGGCGGCGTCGGCGACGGCGTCGTAGGCCCGCCAGCGGGCGGGGGCGAGGCGGGTGTTGCGGAAGCGGGTGAGCGTCAGGCCGTCGAACTCCCAGGCGCGCTCGACGGGCAGGCGGTCGGTGTCGGGGTGGCTGCGGCCCTCGAGGGTCAGGACCCAGATCCGGGGGTAGTCGAGGACGTCGGCGCGGGTTTCGTCTTCCAGGGGGATCCAGGGGCCCATCGCGACGCGCCCGTCGCCGAGCCACTCGGGATGGACGATCACCAGGTCGCCGGGCCGGTGTTCGGCGGCGACGACCCGGGCGGCGGCCTCGAAGGCGGGCCAGTCGGGGACGAGGCTGGCGGTCCACGCGTTGCCGACCAGCTCGACGACGGCGAGGATCGGCAGGAGCGCGCCGGCGGCGAGGGGCCAGTGGCGCAGCAGTCTCATCCGGGTGACACCTCCGGGTCCGGGGCGGCGGGCCGCGGACCGCTCGAGCAGGGCGGCCGGAGGATAGACAAGCTCGCGCTTGCGGTCCAGGGGTAGCTGGGCCTATCCTCCGAGCCCGGTCGGCGCCGTTCGAGGGCGGGTCGGCTGCGCTTTTGCCCGGGTCCCCAAGGACCGGTATACTTCGAATCGCGGATGACCAGCGTGGGCCAGCCATCACCGACCGCCGCCCCGAGCTCCGCTCCGGACGAGATCCTGCCGCGGAAGTTCGGCAAGTACACGCTGATGCGCAAGCTGGCGACGGGCGGGATGGCCGAGCTGTACCTGGCGATCCACCGGTCGATCTCGGGGTTCGAGAAGCTGGTGGTGATCAAGCAGATCCTGCCCCGGTTCACCGCGGACCCCGAGTTCGTGCAGATGTTCATGGACGAGGCGCGGATCGCGGCGACGCTCTCGCACCCGAACATCATCCAAATCTTCGACGTCGGGGCGGTGGGCGACCGCTACTTCATCGCGATGGAGTTCATCCACGGCGAGGACGTGCGGTCGATCGTCCGGGGGATGGTCGCCAGGCAGTTGCGCGAGTTCCCGCTGGAGCACGCGCTCAGCATCACGATCGGGATCTGCGCGGGGCTGGACTACGCGCACTCCCGCAAGGGGTTCTCCGGCGAGGACCTCCACATCGTGCATCGGGACATCTCGCCCCAGAACATCCTCGTCACCTTCACCGGCGACGTGAAGCTGGTCGACTTCGGCATCGCCAAGGCGGCGCTCAAGGGGCGTTCCGAGGCGGCGGCGGGGGCGCCGCGGGGCGACGAGGGGCAGCTGCGCGGCAAGTTCCCGTACATGTCGCCCGAGCAGTGCCGCGGTCTGGCGCTCGACCACCGCTCCGACATCTTCTCGCTCGGGATCGTGATGTTCGAGCTGACCACGGGGCGGCGGCTGTTCCGCGGCAGGAACGAGGTCGACACGATCCGCCGCATCGTCGAGGACCCGTATCCCCAGCCGACGAGGATCCGGCCCGGCTACCCGCCGGCGCTGGAGCCGATCGTGATGCGGGCCTTGGCCCGCGAGCGCGACGCGCGCTACGGCTCGGCCCGCGAGCTGCAGGCGGACATCGAGCGGTTCGTGCGGGACGAGCGCATCCCGGTGAGCTCGATCGCGCTGTCGAACTTCATGCACGAGCTGTTCGCGGACAAGCTGGCCGCGCAGCGCCAGGCGATGGCCGAGGGCAAGCAGCTCGCGGACGTCATCGCCAGCGAGACCGACGGCGACGAGATCCGCTTCGACGACGTGGCCGACACGGCGGTGACGGGGCGCACCGCCGGCCCGCGCTCCACCACCCGTTCGATGGTCGTCGTGCAGCCCAGGCGCTCGCGCACCGGGCTGTGGGTCGGCCTGGGCCTGCTCTGCGTCGCGTTGCTGGCCGGCGGACTGTGGTTCGCCTTCGGTCGCGGCGGCGGCGAGGCCGCGGCGCCGGTGGACGCCGGACCGCCGCCCGCGCCCGACGTCGTGGCCCTGTTGCCCGACACGGCGCCGGAGCGGGACACCTTCGTCGCGCCCGTGGACACCGCGCCGCCGCCGCAGATCACGCGCGGCACGCTGGTGTTCACCGGCGTGCCGCCCGGCATGAAGGTGTTCCTCGACGACCAGTTCGCGCTCGAGAACCGCAACCCCGGCCCCGGCGACTTCCCCGTCTCGCGCGTCGCCGCCGGCGACCACGTCCTGCGACTCGACCATCCCGAGTACGTGGCCGACGAGTTCTCGATTGGACTGGCCGAGGACCGGCTCGCCGCCGTCGGCGCCTACGGCGACGGCTGGACCATCGACCTGACGACGAACTACATCCGTCCGCTGGCCGAGGGCGAGGTGTGGCTGACGCTGACGCTGGTCGAGCCCGGGGCGGAGCTGAAGATCAACGACGAGGGGCCGATCGCCTACCAGCCCGAGGTCGAGCTCAAGCGCCGGGCGCGGCTGGTCGACGGCGAGGTACGGGTCGAGGTGACCAAGCGCAACTTCGAGGCGTTCCGTCGCACCTACCGGCCGTTGCGGGGGCAGCCGGACCAGGTGACGGTGGAGGCGCCGATCACGCTCGCGCGCGGCAGCAGCCCCGGCC
>CAZMRP010000714.1:0-3143 GCA_964568275.1 uncultured Myxococcales bacterium | reverse complement strand
GAGCCGCCTGCCGAGCAGCCGGCCGAGCCGCCTGCCGAGCAGCCGCCTGCCGAGCAGCCGCCTGCCGAGCAGCCGCCCGCCGAGCAGCCGCCTGCCGAGCAGCCGCCCGCCGCTGCGGACGCCTGCGAGGCCTACATGAACAAGATGATCGCGTGCGTCACCGAGGGGATGCCGCCGGAGGCCGTGGAAGCCACCGTCGGCCCGATGAAGGACGCCTGGAAGCAGAGCTGCGACGGCTTCAAGGCCATGGGCGACGACGTCCTCGGCAAGGCCCTGGAAGCCTGCAAGGACACCGCCTGCGGCGCCGGCGGGGCGGACTGGAGCACCTGCATCGCCACCAAGATGAGCGAGATCGCGATGGCGGCTGCGGGCGTTGCCGCCCCCTAGCCTGACCTCGTCTCGTTGACCAACTCCAACCGTTAGACGTTTCCCCAATCAAGTCATATCTGCGCCCTCTCGGGCGGCCTCCACCGGTCTGGTCCGTCTTCTTTGCTTCGCGGAGCCAATGTAGTATAATGTGGGCAGATGAAGGAGGACGCCACGATGTATGCACGCTACGAGATGCGGAGGGCGATGCGGGTTCCCGTGGAGTTGGTGTCTCCGGACTGGGACGAGCCGGTGACGCTGACGAGCGCCGACCTGAGCCCGCGGGGTTGCTTCCTGCCGAGCCGCGTGTTGCCGGAGCGGGGCACCCCGGTGGTGGTCTCGTTCCGTCTGGGGAGCGACGCGGCGGAGTGGACCCTGTTCGGCGAGGTGGTGCGGGTCTCGGCCTGGCGGCGTCGCAGCGACCCGCATGCCGGGGGGTTCGGGGTGCGGTTCGTGGGCACGCGGGCGATGGAGCGGCTGCGGTTGCGCGAGCGGCTGCGCGGGGTGCCGCCGCCGCTGCCGCGGAGCCTGCGGCGGGCGGCCTGACGGTTCGTTCCCTCCCCGGCGTCCCGCCCCGGTCGGTTCATTCGACGGTGACGGTCTTGGCCAGGTTGCGGGGCTGGTCCACGTCGGTGCCCTTCAGCACGGCGATGTGGTAGGCCAGCAGTTGCAGCGGCAGCACGGTGAGCAGCGGCGAGAGGGGTGCGGCGGTTTCGCCGACCACGAAGGTCTCCTCGCACAGCGGGGCGAGGTCCGGATCCTCGCGGTCGGTGACGGCGATCACCTGCGCGTCGCGGGCCCGCACCTCGTGGATGTTGCCCATCATCTTCTCGAAGTGCTCGTCGTGCGGAACGACCGCCACGACCGGGACGTTGCGGTCGATCAGGGCGATCGGTCCGTGTTTCATCTCGCCGGCGGCGTAGCCCTCGGCGTGGATGTACGAGATCTCCTTCAGCTTGAGCGCGCCCTCGAGGGCGATGGGGAACGACGGGCCGCGGCCGAGGTACAGCCAGTTGCCGGCGGCGGCGAAGCGGCTGCCGACGGCGGCGGCGTGGCCGGCGCGGTCGAGCGCCTCGCGCATCCGGCCCGGGAGGCGCAGCAGCGCCTCGGTCAGGCGGCCGAAGGCGGCATCGTCGAGCGCGCCGCGGCGGCGCCCGAGGCGCAGGGCGAGCAGGAACAGGGCGGCGAGCTGGGCCACGAAGCACTTCGTGGAGGCCACGCCGATCTCCGGTCCGGCGTGGGTGTACAGGCCGTAGTGCGCGCCGCGGGGGATGGCCGAGTCGAGCACGTTGGCCACGGCGAGGATGCGCGCGCCTCGTTCGCGGGCCAGCCGGGCGGCGGCCAGGGTGTCGATCGTCTCGCCGGACTGCGACACCGCCACCACCAGGTCGTGCTCGTCGACGATCGGATCGCGGCCGCGGAACTCCGAGGCCGTCTCGGCCACCGCCGGCACCCGCGCCACCGTCTCCAGCCAGCGCTGCGCGGCCAGCGTGGCATGGTAGGAGGTCCCGCAGGCCACCAGCACCACGCGGCGCAGCGAGCGCACCACGTCGTCCTCGAGCTCGGCCCCTTCCAGGAACACGTCGCTCCGGTCGGCCAGGATCCGGCCCCGCAGCGTGTCCTCCACCGCCCGCGGCTGCTCGTGGATCTCCTTGAGCATGAAGTGCTTGTAGCCGCCCCGTTCGGCCTGCAGCGGCGACCACTGGATCACCCGCGGCGGGCGGTCGACCGGCCGGCCCCGGGCGTCCTCCAGCCGCACGCCGTCCGCCGTCAGCTCGGCCAGCTCCCCTTCCTCCATCGCGATGATCCGGTTGGTGTACGGCAGGATGGCGGGGATGTCGCTGGCCGCGAACATCTCGCCGTCCCCCAGCCCGAGGATCAGCGGCGAGGCGTTCTTCGCCACGACCAGCCGGTCCGGCGAGCGCGCGTCGACCACCGCCAGGGCGTACGAGCCCTCGATGCGCCGCACCGCGCGCCGCACCGCCTCCACCAGCGAGGCGCCCTCGGCCAGCGCCGAATCCACCAGGTGGGCGGCGATTTCGGTGTCGGTCTCCGAGCGGAACGTCCGGCCCTGCGCCTCGAGCTGCCGGCGCACCTCGAGGTGGTTCTCGATGATCCCGTTGTGCACCACGGCCACCCGGCCGACCTCGTGCGGGTGGGCGTTGCGCTCCGACGGCCGGCCGTGGGTGGCCCAGCGCGTGTGGCCGATGCCCAGCGTTCCCGCCGGCGGCGCCTTGCGCACCGCCTGTTCCAGGCGCGCCAGCTTGCCCTCGCAGCGCACCACCTGCAGTCGGCCGCCGTCCGCGTCGGACCGCACGGCCACGCCCGCCGAGTCGTAGCCACGGTACTCGAGCCGGCGCAGCCCCTCGAGGATCACCTCCACCGCCTGCCGCGGCCCGACGTACGCCACGATTCCGCACATGGTTCCGGTCCTCCTTCCCCCGCTCCGGGGGCGAGTCTGGTGGCGCCGCTTCGGGCGAGTCAAGTTCGGCGTCGGGGGGCGCGGTTGTGGCGTGCGGGCGAACCTGCTACCGTTCCGCGCCGGGGAAGGGGGAGCGCGCAAGGGGTCGTCGTGCGAATCCTGGGCTGGCTGCTTGATCCCGCGTTGGAACGGCGGCTGGGCCGTTGCGCCGCCGCTGCCGGGCGGGAGCTCGACACGGTGCGCGACGCCCGCGCCGCCGTGGAGGCGCTCGCCCGCCCCGAGGTCGGGCTGTTCGTGGTCCGCGCCGACCTGCTCGACGAGCCCCTGCAGCGCGCGCTCGCCGACTGGGCCGCCG
>CAZMRP010000713.1:0-3153 GCA_964568275.1 uncultured Myxococcales bacterium | reverse complement strand
CAGGGGCGCGTGTACCGCGGCGGGCCGGATGCGGCCGGGCCCGAGGAGCCGGTCAACACGCCCGACTACGCCGTGGAGTACGAGCCGTCGCCCGCACCGGACGACGCCGTCGCGGTACCGGCCTACGGCGTCTACCCGCCGCCGCCGCCCGCGCCTCCGCCCGCGCCGCCCGGCGACGACTCGATGGCCGTCCCGGCCTACGGCGTGCCGCGCCCCGGCCCGATTGCCGAGCCGGTGCTGATGTACGGGATGCCGCATCCGGAGTAGGCGGGAGGGTCGGCGCATGAGCGAGCCGGGACGGCAGCCGTCGCTTCGTACGCCCGGGATGCGGGCGGCCGCGGCGGCGACGGGCGCGCTCTGGGTCGGCCACGCGCTCTTCGTGTGGCTGGCCGCGTCCCGGCTGCCGGAACGGTATCCGGTGCACTTCGACGTCGCCGGCCAGCCGGACCGCTGGGCCGCCCGCGGCGACTTCGAGTGGTACCTGCTGGTGCTGCTGGGCGGGCTGCTCGGCCTGGGGCTCACGCTGCTCGGCCTGTACTTCCACAAGATCCCGCTGCGCTACGTCAATCTCCCCGGCAAGGACCGGCTGCTCGGCCTGCCGCCGGAGCGCCGCGCCCCGGTGCTCCGCGTCGCCGCCTGGCTGCTGGTGCTGCTCGGCCTGCTGATCGTGGCGATGTTCGGCTCGATCCAGTACGTGATGTACCGGTCGGCGTGGATGGGCCGCGTGGACGCGTTGCTGTTCGTGGTGCTCGGCTTCGAGTTGGCGGCGCTCCTGGGCCTCGTCGTCGGGTCGCTGCTCGTCCTGCGCCGCCGGCTCCGCGAGGCGCTCGGCGGACCCGCCTGATGGAGCTGTTCGACACGCACGTCCATCTCTACGAGCCGCCGCTGGCGGCCGACCCGGACGGCGTCGCGGCGCGGGCCGCCGCGGCCGGCGTGACCCGGCTGGTCGTCCCGGCCTACGACGTCGCCTCGTGGGACGCCACGCTCGCCGCCTCCGCGCGTCCGGGGGTCTTCCCGGCGCTCGGGCTGCATCCGTGGGTCGCGGACCAGCCGCTGGACTTCGGCGCGCTGCGCGCGTCGCTGGCCGAGCGTGGTGCCGTGGCGGTGGGCGAGGTGGGGCTCGACGGCCGCACCGGTCCGGACCTCGCCCTGCAGCGCGAGGTGCTGCGCGGGCAGCTCGCGCTGGCCTGCGACCTCGACCTGCCCGCGATCCTGCACTGTCGCGGGGCGTTCGAGGAGCTGCTGGCGCTGCTGCAGGGGTTCGCGCCGCGGCTGCGCGGCGTCGTGCACGCGTTCGCCCGCGGGCCGGAACTGCTCGAGCGGTTCCTCGGGCTGGGGCTGCACGTGGCCTTCGGCGGGGCCGCCACCCGTCCGGGCAGCCGCGCCGCGCGCAGCGTGCCGCTCGTGCCGCCCGACCGGCTGCTGCTGGAGACCGACGCGCCGTCGATCGGTCTGGCGGGGATCCCGGCGCACGAGGTCGAGCCGTGGCACGTGCGGAAGGTGGCCGAGGCCGTGGCGGGGCTGCGCGCGACGACGGTGGAGGAGCTGGCGACGACGACCACCGCCAACGCCCGGGCGCTGTTCCGGGTCTAGGCCGGCGCGCGGGGGTCGTGGGGCGGGCGAGGAGCGGGCGTGATGCGCGAGTCGGGAACGCCGCCGGGACGTTTCGGGCGCACCGTGGACCTCTACGGGGAGGCCGGGTTCGCGGCCCTGCGGTCGGCGCGCCTGGTCGTGGCGGGCCTCGGCGGGGTCGGGTCCCACGCCGCGCTGGCCCTGGCCCGCTCCGGCGTGGGCACGCTCGTGCTCTGCGACTTCGACCGGGTGACCGGCTCGTCGCTCAACCGCAGCCCGCTGTTCGAGCCGGACGACGTGGGGCGGCCGAAGGCCGCGGCGCTGGCCGAACGGCTGGCGCGGGCCTGCCCCGACACGCGATGCGAACCGCGCGAGCTGTTCCTCGACGAGCGGACGCTCCCCGGCGCGCTCGACCCGGCGCCGCAGGTCGTGGTCGACGCGATCGACTCGCTCGGCCCGAAGGTCGGGCTGCTGGCCGAGTGCGTCCGCCGCGGCCTGCCGGTCGTCTCGAGCATGGGGGCGTCGGCGCGCCGGGACCCGGCCGCCCTGCGCGACGGCGACATCTCGCAGACCACCGACTGCCCGCTGGCGCGCCTGGTGCGACAGCGGCTGCGGAAGCTCGGCATCGAGCGCGGCGTGACCTGCGTCTGGTCCGTGGAGCCGGCGACGGCGCCGCTGCCTCCCGACCACGGGGACGAGACGCTGCGGCGCGGCAACGCGATCATCAACATCATCTTCGGCGTCGGCACCGTGCTCGGACCGATCCTCGCGGTGCTGATCCTCGAGCGCTGGTCGGCACCGGCGGCGCTGGCCGCGGCCGGCGGCGCGTTCCTGCTCTGCGCCGTGGTCATCGCGGCCGGCGGCCGCGAGCTGCCGACCGCCGAACTGCACGAGGCCGAGCAGCGGCACTCCACACGCGAGGGCCTGCGCTACACGTGGTCCTCGCCGCTGGCCCGGCGCCTGGTCGTCGGACAGGCGGTGGCGATGGGCTTCGGGACCGTGATCGTGCCGATCGAGGTCGTCTACGTCTCCGAATCGCTGCACGAATCCGCGAGTGCGTTCGGCTGGCTGCTGGCGGCCTGGGGCGGCGGCATCCTCGCCGGCTCGGCGATCTTCGCGCGCAGCTCGATCTCGCTCGACCGGCTTGTGCCGGGCGCGACGGCGCTGATCGGGATCGGGCTGGTGGTGATGGCGCTCGCGCCGACGATCGGCATCGCGATCGCCGGCAGCGCGATCGGCGGGATCGGCAACGGCATTCAGTGGGTCGCCGTGCTTACCGCACTGCAGCAGTCGGTCAGCTCACAGTTCTACGCACGCACCTCGGGACTGCTGGAATCGGTGATGTCGGGCGTGCCGGGCATCGCCTACCCGGTCGGTGCGGTGATCGCCGGGCTCGCCGGACCGCGCAACGCGTACGCGCTGTCGGGAGCAGGCGTGCTGATGGTGGCCGGGTACTGGGCGATGACGCGTGCGCGTGAGAAGCCGGAACCCGATGCCGAGACCGAAGCCGACCTACCGGCCGATATCGTCGCGACATGGCCGCCTCCGTCAGTTCCGGACCTCCCGCCGACGCAGACACCG
>CAZMRP010000712.1:0-3155 GCA_964568275.1 uncultured Myxococcales bacterium | reverse complement strand
AGCAGGACGTGGACGCCGCGGCCCGGCTGGTGACGGCCAACCTGCGGCTGGTCGTGAAGATCGCCTTCGAGTACCGCCGGGCCTACAACAACGTGATGGACCTGATCCAGGAGGGGAACATCGGCCTGATGCAGGCCGTGAAGAAGTTCGACCCCTACCGCGGCGTCAAGCTGTCGACCTACGCCTCGTGGTGGATCCGCGCCTACATCCTGCGCTACCTGCTCAACAACTGGCGCCTCGTGAAGATCGGCACCACCCAGGCCCAGCGCCGCCTGTTCTTCAACCTGTCGAAGGAGAAGCGGCGCCTCGAGGCGCTCGGGGTCGACGCCACCCCCGAGAAGATCGCCGAGGGGCTGCAGGTGACGGCGGACGAGGTGATCGAGATGGACCGGCGGCTGGCGGCCCCCGAGGCGTCGCTCGACGCCCCCGCCCGCTCCTCCGGCTCCGCCGACGGCGACCGCAGCGCCTCGCGGCTCGACCTGCTGTCCAACGAGGACGTCCCGACCGACGAGGCGCTGGCGTTGTCGCAGTTCAACGACGAGTTGCACGCCAAGGTCGCCGCGTTCGCCGAAACGCTCACCGGCCGCGAGGTCGACGTGTTCCGCAACCGGCTGTGGGCCGACGCCCCCGAGACGCTCCAGGAGATCGGCGATCGCTACGGCCTGACCCGCGAGGGGGTGCGGCAGATCGAGAAGCGGATCCTCGCGCGCCTGCGCAAGTTCCTCGAGCAGGAGATGGGCGAGTATCTTGAGTTCCACACCTGAGCGCGGCGTCCTGTGGCTCGTCGCCACCCCGATCGGCAACCTCGCCGACCTGACCGACCGCGCGGTCGAGACGCTGCGCCGCGCCGACCTGATCCTGGCCGAGGATACCCGGCACACGCGGACCCTGCTGGCCCGCTTCGACATCCACCGGCCGCTGGAGTCGTTCGACGCCCACAAGGAGCGGAGCGCGGCCGGGCGGATCGTCGAACGGCTGGCGGACGGGGCCTCCGTCGCGCTGGTCTCGGACGCCGGGACGCCCGGGGTCTCCGACCCCGGCGCGCGACTGGTGCGCCTGGCGCTCGACGCCGGCCTGCGCGTCTCGCCGATCCCGGGCGCCTCCGCGGTAGCCTGCGCGGCGGCGGCGGCGGGGCTCGAGGGCCCGTTCCGCTTCGGCGGATTCCTGGCGCGCAAGGGCGGGGAACGCCGCCGCGAACTCGCCGCGCTCGAGACCGAGACGATCCCGGTCGTGCTGTTCGAGTCGCCGAAACGGCTGGGCGAAACCCTGACCGAGTTGGCCGCCGTGCTCGGCGCCGGGCGCCGCGCGGTGGTCTGCCGCGAACTGACGAAACTCCATGAGGAAGTCGTCGCCGGAAATTTGGAATCGTTGGCTTCTCGCTTCTCGGGCGCGGTGCTCGGCGAGGTCACGCTCGTCGTCTTTCCGGCGGAGTCCGACGGACCGGTCGGCGTCCGGACGGAACGGCCCGCGCTCGACCCCCGGGCCCTGGCCGCCCGGCTGCGCGACGAGGGGTTGGCCCCCAGCCGCATCTCCCGCGTGCTCGAGGACCTGCTCGACCTGCCCCACAAGGAAGCCTACCGGATCGCGCACGGGGAATAGACGGGGGGCTCGCACCGCTGTCGGGCGGTCCCTACAGGGCGGTCCCCCACCGCTTGACCGGAACCGCGGCGTGGAGCAGCCTTGCGGTCATGCGCCATCGAACCTCGCCACGGCCGCCGCGGGATTCTCGCCTGCCGACCTGGTCGCTGCTGCTCGTCCTGGGCCTGGGGCTCGCGGCCTGCGCCGAAGGCACGAGCGGGACGCCCGACGGCGCCGCGGACGACGGGGTGCCCGACGCCGAGGCGGGCGACACGTCCTCGCCCGACGCCGACGCGCCGGACGGGGTGCCCGACGCCGACGCGCTCGAGGTCGTCCCCGAGGCCGAGGCGACCGAAATCGGCCCGGAGGCCGACGCGGTGCCCGACGTCCTGCCCGAGGTCGACGCGAGCGACACCGTTCCCGACGTCGCGACGGGCTGTCCCGAGCTGGCGGCGCTGCGCGACACGCCGTCCGATTCGAGCGCCGCGCTCCAGGCGTGCATCGACCGCACGCCCGAGGGCGGGACGCTGGCGCTCGAGCCGGGGCGCTACTCGCTGGCCGCGCAGCTGCGGCTCGACCGCGCGATCACGCTCGGCACCTCGGGCCGGGCCGGCACCGCGGCGTGCACGACCGACGCGGCGCACGGCTGTGCCGAGCTGTTCCTGCTCCCGGCCTTCGACGACCGCTTCGGCGCGTTCTTCGCCACCGCCGCCGTGACCGTCGACCACCTCGTGCTCCACGGCAACCGGCAGCACCGGGGCGGCACCCACGCCCACGGCCAGTGCGAGACGCTGACCGACAACGCCTACGGGTTCAACGGGACGTTCCAGTGCTCGAACTGCACCTTCCGCGACTCGGTGTCGATGTACGCGCTCTGCGGCACCGGGTTCCTCGTCACCGGCGCGGCGACGGAGGTCGCGATCCAGCGCAGCACGTTCGCCTACAACGGCCTGCACACCACGCGGAACCTGTGGGCCGACGGGCTGACGGTCCACGACGCGAACCGCTCGGACTTCTCCGGCAACACCTTCATCGACAACACCGACATCGACCTGATCTTCGGCGGCTGCCGGCAGTGTACGATCCGCAACAACACCGTGACGCACACCGCCGACCCGGCGGGCGGCGCCTTCGCGGCGATCATGATCCACAAGTGGCCGACCACCTCGGGCTGCTACGAGGACGTCGACGTCTCGGGCAACGCCGTCGACTGCGGCCCGCTGCGCAGCTGCGGTTCGGGGCTCTACATCGCCTCCGAGGGCTGGTATCCCGAGACGCCCTACGGGACGCTGGTCGAGGGCACGACGAGCGGCCTGATCACGGGCAACACCGTGGTCAACGCGATGAACGCGCTGTACATCGCCGCCCGCGGGCTCGCGATCTACGGCAACGGCTTCCTCAACGCCCACGGGATGTCGATCCCGAACTCGTGCCACCGCTCGCTCGTGAGCGTCACGCCGATCGTGGTCTCACCGACGACGGCGAGCTGCCACTTCAACTTCGAGAACATCGATCCCGTGATGTCGGTCCACTACAGCAGCGCGTCCTGGGCCGGCTGCGTCCCGAACTACCCGTTC
>CAZMRP010000711.1:0-3157 GCA_964568275.1 uncultured Myxococcales bacterium | reverse complement strand
GCTCCGCTCCCCGAACGTCGCGCAATATCTTGCCTTGTCGTCCGTTGGAAGCGCCACCCCTACCGCAGGCGGAGGACAAGACGGACGGGACGCGCAGACGAAGGCGCCGAGCGAAGGTCGCGCGCGGGGACGTCAGTCCCGCAGCCAGTGGCAGGTGTACCCGTTCGGGTTCCGGACCAGGTAGTCCTGGTGGTACTCCTCGGCGGGCCAGAACGACCCGGCCGGAACGATCTCGGTCACCACGGGCGCCGACCAGCGGCCCGAGGCGTCGACCTCGGCCTTGATCCGTTCGGCCGTCCCCCGCTGCTCGTCGTCGAAGTAGAAGATCGCCGAACGGTACTGGGAACCGACATCGTTACCCTGGCGATTCCGAGTGGTTGGGTCATGCAAACGGAAGAAGTACCGCAACAGGTCCGCGTAGGACAGCCGCGTCGGATCGAACTCGATCCTGACCGCTTCCGCGTGCCCGGTCCGGCCGGTCTTCACGTCGGTGTAGCGCGGGCTCTCCAGCGTCCCGCCGGCGTAGCCGACCTCGGTGTCGAGCACCCCCTCCAACTCGCGGAGGAGTTGCTCCACGCCCCAGAAGCAGCCGCCGGCCAGCACGGCCGTCTCGCGCTCCGCGGCCTGCTTCTGCGCCGCGCCGTCGAACAGCGGCGCGAACTCGCCGTAGCCCTCCTCGACCAGCCGATCGGCCGGCACGAAGCGCAACGCCGCCGAGTTGATGCAGTAGCGCAACCCGCCGGAATCCGGCCCGTCCGGAAACACGTGGCCGAGGTGGGAATCGGCCCCGCGCGAGCGCACCTCGACCCGCTCCATTCCGTGGCCACGGTCGGCGCGCTCGACGACCGCCTGCTCGCGCAGCGGACGGGTGAAACTCGGCCAGCCGGTGCCCGAGTCGAACTTGTCGGTCGACGAGAACAGCGGCTCGCCCGAGACGACGTCGACGTAGATCCCCGGCGCGTGGTGGTCCCAGTAGGCGTTGCGGAACGGCGGCTCGGTCCCGCACTCCTGGGTGACGTGGAACTGCTCGGGGGTGAGCCGCGTCCGCAGCTCGTCGGTGGTCGGCCTGTCGGTGGTGGTGGTCATGGCGGTGGTCCTCCCGGTCTCGGACGCGCCGGGTCGCTCGCAGCCCCCCACCACCAGGAGCACTCCGGCCAGCAGCGAAGATACGATGGGACGGTGACGTCCGGTCATCCGGCCTCCTCGGGACCACCGTAGGCACGATCCGCCGGCTGGCAACCGGTTCAGCGCTCGGGACAGCGGCCCTCGCGCACGCGGCCGTCGCCGGTCCAGCACCAGCGACCGAGCAGCACGCCGGTCTCCGCGGCCGACTGCTCGCCGAGCGAGAACTCCAGCTCGCAGCGGGAGGGGTGGGTGTCGACGGGGGTGTTGCGGAAGATGTTGCACGACATCTGCGCCGTGTCGCCCGGGCCGAGGTCCATCACGTACTCGGTCTCGGAGATCGCGCGCCGGTCCGACAGCACCAGGTCGTCGACCGTGCAGCTCGCCCGCACGAACACCGTGCAGAAGCTGCAGTACTCGGAGAGGTCGCCGCGCACCGTGGTGTCGAAGCCGACGGTGGCGTCCCCGCCGCGGGAGCTGCGGAAGTGCCATTCGAGCGCCACGCGGCGCAGGGCCAGGGGCGGCCGCGGAACCTCCCGCAGCTCGACCGGGTCCAGCGGCTGTCCGCCGTCGAGCAGCGCGGTGGGATAGGCCGCCTGCTCCGCCGCCTGTCGACGCGCCTCGGCCACCACCGTCTGCAGCTGGGCCACGCTGGCCCGCAGCTCGGCCGACTGCGCCTCGCACTGCGTCGACACCTCGGCCAGCGTCCGTTGCGCCCGGTCCAGTTCGGCGACCAGCTGCTCGATCCGCTGCTGCTCCGCGCGGATCGTCCAGTCGCGCTGCCCGAGCTGCGTCTGCAGGTCGTCGACCTCGCGCAGCTTGGCCTCCCACTCGCCGCGCGACGGGCCGCAGGCGACGGCGGTCAGCAGCAGCAGCAGCGCGACGCACAGCGTGGGGCGACCGGCGACCAAGCGTCCTCCTCCCGAAGAACCGATGATAGCCTTCCCGGCTCCGCGGTCAAACCGCCGGCTCCGGCCCGCTCCCGGGCCGCCGCCGCAGCGACCGCTTGTCGAGCTTGCCGGACCCGAGCCGCGGCAGCGCGGGCACGAGCTCCACCGAGCGCGGGCACTTGAAGTGCGCCAGCTCCGCCCGGCAGAGCTCGATCAGCTCCCGCTCCGTCGCCGCCGCGTCGGGACGCAACGCCACCACCGCGTGCACCGCCTCCCCCCAGCGCTCGTCCGGCACGCCGACCACCGCCGCCTCGAGCACGGCCGGATGCCGGTACAGCACGTTCTCGACCTCCGTCGAGTACACGTTCTCGCCGCCGGTCAGGATCATGTCCTTCTTCCGGTCGACGATGTTGACGGACCCCTCGGCGTCGATCGTCGCCAGGTCGCCCGTGTACAGCCAGCCGTCCCGGATCGCCTGCGCGGTCTCCTCCGGCAGTCGCCAGTAGCCGCGAGTCACCGTGTCGCCGCGCACCGCGATCTCGCCCACCTCCCGGTCGTCCGCCCGGACCTCCGTGCCGTCCTCGCGCACCACGCGCAGCTCGACCCCCAGGAACGGCCGACCGGTCCGCGCGCGGATCCGCAGCTGCTCCTCTACGGGCAGCGTCCGGTGGTGCGCCTTGAGCGACGACAGCGTGAGGTACGGGCTGGTCTCGGTCATGCCGTAGGTCTGGACGTACTCGCAGCGGAAGGTCTCGACCAGCCGCCGCACCACCGCGGGGGCGATCGGGGCGCCGCCGCTGAGCAGCAGCCGCAGCGCCGACCAGTCGCGGGCGGCGACGCCGGGCTCGGCGAGCAGCAGGTTGAGCATCGTCGGGATCAGGTTGGTCAGCGTCACCCGCTCGCGCTCCAGCAGTTCCAGCGCGCGGCCCGGCTCGAAGCGCGGCAGCATCACGTGCCGGCCGCCGACCCAGGTGACGGCGAAGACGGCCCAGGCGTCGGCGAGGTGGAACATCGGCGCGGCGTGCAGCCAGACGTCGACCTCGGTCAACCCCAGCTCGGCGATCGCCGCCAGCGCGTGCGTGCCGACGTTGCGCTGCGAGAGCATCACCCCCTTCGGCCGCCCCGTCGTGCCGCTGGTGTAGTAC
>CAZMRP010000710.1:0-3162 GCA_964568275.1 uncultured Myxococcales bacterium | reverse complement strand
GGCGGCGATCGCATCGGCCGTCGGCGCGTCGACACCCACCTGCTGGCGCTGGGGATGCTGGGCGCCGAGATCGCGGTCGACGGCGACTACCGGCTGCGCGCGCCGCAGGGGCTGCGCGCCGCGGAGCTGTTCCTCGACGAGGCCTCGGTCATGGCCACCGAGAACGCGCTGATCGCCGCCGCGGGCACGCGGGGCGAGACGGTGATCTACAACGCGGCCTGCGAGCCGCACGTCCAGGGCCTGTGCCGCCTGCTGCAGACCCTCGGCGCCGCCATCGACGGCGTGGGCTCCAACGTGCTGCGGGTCCAGGGCGGCCCGCTCCACGGCGGCACCCATCGCATCGCCCCGGACCACATCGAGATCGGCTCGTTCGTCGGCCTGGCCGCCGTCACCGGCGGCTCACTGCGCATCCCCGGCGTGCGTCCCGGCGACCTGCGCAAGATCCTGATGGACTTCCGGCGGCTCGGCGTGCGCAGCGAGTTCGACGGCGACGACCTCGTGATCCCGGGCGGCCAGGAGCTGGCGGTCCAGGCCGACCTCGGCGGCGCCATCCCCAAGCTCGACGACGCCCCCTGGCCCGGCTTCCCCGCCGACCTCACCTCGATCGCTCTGGTCACCGCCACCCAGTGCCGCGGCACCGTGCTGATCCACGAGAAGCTGTTCGAGAGCCGCCTGTTCTTCGTCGACCGCCTGATCGCCATGGGCGCGCGGATCGTGCTCTGCGACCCGCACCGCGCCGTCGTCATCGGTCCCTCGCCCCTCGTCGGCGCCACGCTCTCCAGCCCCGACATCCGCGCCGGCATGGCGCTCCTGATCGCCGCGATCGCCGCCCAGGGCACCAGCCTGATCCAGAACGTCGAGCAGATCGACCGCGGCTACGAGAAGATCGAGGAGCGGCTGACCGCCGTCGGCGCCCAGCTCGTCCGCACCAACTGCTGGGACGGCGTCGACCGCCGCAGGGACGACTAGCCCAGGCTGCGCACGAACTCCACGGCGAACCAGACGCCGAGCGCCGCCATCGCCGCCCCGAGCACCCGCAAGGCGAGCTGGAGCGTTCGCGGGCGGAACCGTCCGCGGTGGCGCCGCACCAGCGCCAGCAGCACCCAGAACCAGGCCACCGCGCCCAACGCCACGCCCGCCGCGAACGCCGGTGCGACCCACGCCGACGCCGACACGCCGGCCGCGTGCACCACCGTCACCGCCCCGGTCCAGGTGGCCAGGAAGGTCGGATTGAGCACCGCGATCGCCAGCCCCGCCGCGAAGCTCCCCCCGCCCCCCGAGGCCGCCGGCACCGGCGCCGTCTCGGGGGTCCGGCGCAGCACGAACGCCAGGCCGAGCGCCACGAGAATCGCCGCCGCCAGCGCCTGCGACGCCTGCAGCAGCACCGGGAAGCGCGGCAACAGCGCCCCGACGCCCAGCCAGGCCAGCGCCGCGTAGGCCCCCTCCCCCACGGCTCCCCCTGCCGCCAACAGCAGGGCGGCGCAATGCCGGCCGTCCAGCCCGCGCGCCAGCACGAGCAACGAAATCGGTCCCGCCACCGGCATCGTGCCGACGAAGCTCATCCCGAAACCGAGAGCCAGCGCGGTCAACATGATCGTGACGTGCCCGACAACCGCCCGGAACGCTTCAAGATCCGCTCCCTCCGGCGACAGCATACACCGCGCGAACCCCGCCGCCTAAGAACGCACGAAGACCGCACAAAGACCCTGACGTCCTCGGACGTCGAATGGTACGATGGGTGCGGTATGACGAGGGCGCAGCGCGAGGGGTTGTTGGCGGCGGCGCTCGTGGCGCGCGCGAAGGCCGGTGATGCACGCTCGTTCGAGGCGCTCGTGCGACGCTACCGGCCCCGCATCTTCGCCCTCGCCCTGCACCTCACCGGCTCCGCCCACGACGCCGACGACATCGCCCAGGACGTGTTCCTCAGCGCCTTCCGCTCGCTGCACGCCTTCGAGGGTCGCAGCGAGTTCTTCACCTGGCTGTACCGGATGACGGTCAACAAGGCGCTCAGCGTGTTCCGCTCGCGCAAGCGCCGCCGCGAGGACGAGCTGGACGAGGACCCCCGTGTCGAGCTGGCCGTCGAGGTGGACGCGGGCGGCAACCCGGCGCGCGAGGCGGAGCTGCGGCAGAGCTACGCGCTGCTGGTCGAGGCGCTCGACGAGCTGCCGATCGACATGCGCACCACGGTCGTGCTGGTGGCGCTGCAGGGGCTGTCCTACGGCGAGGCGGCGGTGGTCCAGGGGGTTCCCGAGGGGACGATCGCCTGGCGCATCCACGACGCGCGCCGCCGCCTGGCCCTGGCGCTGGCCCCGGTCGAGCCGGACGAGGCGCCGACGCCCGCGGAGTCCGCGGCGCTCGCCCGCATGCTCGGCGGCTACGAGCTGCACTGAGCGCGATTCGGCGCTACGGCGGCAGGGTCAGCGTCGCCGGCGTGGTCCCGCCTTCCTGCACCGTCACCTGCGCCTGCGTCGCGGCCCCCTCGGCGGGCGTCGCCCGCACCGTGAGAACGCCGGGCGGCACGTGCTCGAACACCACCCGGCCCGCGTCGTCGCTCTCCGGCGAACGCCCCGCGCCGCGACCCGGCATCGCCGACACCACGCTGCGCCCGGTCGCCGCGTCGAGCAACGTGACCGGAACGCCGGACACCGGAGCGCCGGACGAGTCGACCACGACGGCCTCGACGCGACCGCCCGGAGTCACGCGCAACACGACGTTGTCGGCGCCCGCGGAAGCATCCACCGGAACCGCCGCCGACGGCGCGTAGCCCGCCGCCGTCGCCTGGAGCTTCCACGTCCCGGGTGCGACCCCGCTCAGCTCGAAGCTCCCGTCGGCGCCGGTCATTCGCCCCCGCCCGCCGCCGCTTGCGGGGGCGCCGGTCTGCGGGTCGAGCAGCAGCACGAACGCGTCGGCCACGGGCTGGTCGGCCTCGTTCACCACCCGCCCCTTGATCTTGACCCCGGGCTCCAGCCGCACCTCGACCCCGTCCAGTCGGCCGGTGGCCGGCAGCTCGACCGTCGCCTGCCCCGGCGAGTACTCGGCGTGCGAGACCTGCAGCTCGTACGTGCCGGTCGCCAGGTTGGTCACCTCGAACGAGCCGTCGGTGTTCGTGAGCGCGCTCCCGGCCACGGACGGCCGGGCGTCGGCGCCCATCTTGCTGCGCGG
>CAZMRP010000709.1:0-3171 GCA_964568275.1 uncultured Myxococcales bacterium | reverse complement strand
CGCGAGCCGCGGGACGTCGACTCGCTGGGGCCGGCGCTCCGCGCCGCGCGCGACGCGCTGCAACTCGCCGCCGTGCTGCTCGACGACGGCCTGATCTCCACGGCGGGCCTGGAACGCGTGGCGCGCGGGATGGCCGACCGCTGGCGTCGTCGCCGCGAGACGCTGGAACGCTCCGTGCTGGACGCGGCGGGCCGCGAGCTGCTGCGGCCGGAGACGCTGGCCGCCCTGCGCCGGGCGGTGCGCGGCGTTTGACGCGCCTTGCCGCACCGCGGCAATCGACGTGGTTGCCCCGACCGGCCGGTTCGTCGGACAATGAACGTGTGCATGCATCCGCGGGGATCCTCCGAAATCTGTTGATCGTCCTGTGGCTCGCCTCGGCCGTACCGGCGCGCGGCGGCGGCTTCGAGTTCGGCACGAACGGTGCCGCGGCCAACGGCCGCGCCGGGGCGTTCACCGCCCGCGGCGACGACCCGACCTCGATGTACTACAACGTCGGGGCGATGGGCCGGATGCCGCCCGGCACCCACCTGCTGGTCGACTCGGTCCTCTGCCACCGCGACCTGTCGTTCCAGCGCGCGGGCGAGATGGACTTCGCGGGCGCCAACGGCTTCCGGGTCGACGGGCTGCCCTACCCCGAGGTCCACGACGGGGCCGGGCTGTTCCCCGGCCCGTTCTTCGGCGTGGTCACCGACCTCGGCCTGGACAGCGATTTCGAGTTCGGCCTGGGGGTGTTCGGCCCGGCCGCCATCGGCCGCTTCGACTACCCGACGCAGACCTGGGTCGTGAACCACGACGGCGAGCGGATCCCGATCCCGGCGCCCCAACGCTACGACGGCCTCAACGCCGACATCCTGCTGATCTGGCCGACGCTGGCCGTCGCCTGGCGCATCACCGACGATCTGTCGATCGGCGCCTCGTTCCAGCCCGGGATCCTCAACATCAAGTTCCAGCAGATGTCGGTCGCCTTCGGCGACGGCGAGGACGTCGTCGCCGACCTGCGCGCCAACCTCGACGTCTGGGACTGGTTCGTCCCCGGCGGCATGCTCGGCGTCTGGTACCGCCCGTGGCGCTACCTCGAGCTCGGGGCGTCGGTGCGCGCCCAGGACAGCATCCAGGCCGAGGGCGACGTCGTCACCATCTCCAACCCCTACGGCGTCCGCGACCAGGTGCCGATCGCCAGCGACGCCTGGACCGACTACAATACCGCGAGCGGCGAGCGGCCGCCGTCGGGGCGCGTGTCGTTCAACTGGCCGTGGATCCAGCTCCGGACCGGCGTCCGGTTCGTCTGGCCGCGCGACGGCGCCGACGTCGCCGGCGGGCCGCTCGACCCCGCGCTCGCCGCCGGCCTCGCCCGGCTGCCGCCGCACGTCCGCGAGTGGTTCGACATCGAGCTGGACGTGACCTACGAGATGAACTCGGCCGTCGAGCGCTTCGAGATCAAGATCGACGGCGTGGTCCCGATGGGCTACGGCCTGCCCAACCTCTCCGTGCGGCCCGACTTCGAGCACCCGGAGAACGCCGGCATCCTGCAGTCTCCCCACCACTGGCAGGACACCGTCGCCGTGCGCCTCGGCGGCGACGTCAACCTGCTCGAGGGCGCGCTGTCGCTGCACTGGGGCGCGAGCTGGGAGTCCGCGACCGTGCCGCTCGAATGGACCCGCGTCGACTTCGCCTACTTCGAGACCTGGGCCGTGGCGGCGGGCGTGACCTTCCGGCTCCCCTGGTGGGGCCTGCAGCTCACCGCCAGCCACCAGCACATGTTCATGGCCGACCGCGACGTGACCGACGGCCGGACGAGGATGCTCACCGCGATCAACCGGCCCGAGGAGCTGATCCCGGTGATCAACAACGGGCACTACGAGGAATCGATCGACATCTTCGCGCTGGGCCTCGCCGCCAGTTTCTAGTCGGCTTCGACTCCGCCGCCCTTCGTGCTATCCCTACGGTCATGGACACCACGAGACGGTTCCGGGGTCGGCGGTCCCTCCTGGCCCTGACCGCGGTCCTCGCCGCCGGCGCCTTCGCCGGCTGCGGCGACGACCCGGCCGGGTTCGAGATCTTCTTCCCCGACACGGTGCGGGAGGACGCGCTCGGCGCCGACGCGGACGGCGACGCGGTGGAACCCGACGCGGAGGTCGGCCCGGACGTCGCGCCGGACGGTCCCGACGTCGCGCCGGACATCGTCCCCGACACGCCGCCCGACGCGCCGGAGGACGACGGCGGGGACCCGCCGCCGCTGGGGCTGCTCGACGAGCTGCGCCTGTACGTGAACATCGGCGACTCGCTGGCCGCCGGCTACAACGCCGACGGGCGCAACGGCGCGGGCGGCCACGGCTACGCGCGCCTGCTGCTGGAGAACCACGTCGACTACCCGGCCTACGCGGCGCACCACCTGCGCGCGCTGCACCCCGGCGTGCCGTTCGTCGACCTCGGGGACAGCGGGGCGACGTCCTCCGACGCCCTCGACAACGTGCGCGACGCGCTCGGCGGCAGCCTGCCGCGGACGGTGGACGGCGACGTGCTGGTGACGCTGACCTGCGGCGGCAACGACTTCAAGGCCGACCCGATGACGATGGTGCTGGCCTCCGCCACCGACGCCGTGGCCGCGCAGCTGCAGGCGAACTACCGGGAGATCTTCCGGCTGCTGCGGGAGCGCTATGAGGAGCCGGCGGCGGGCCGGGCGGTGGTGTTCCTGGTGACCAACGTCCACGACCCGACCGGCGGCACGGGCGCGATCCCGGCGGGCTTCGACGACGGCTTCTGCGGCACGCTCAACGACCCGCGGCTCGCGCTGGCCCGCGCCGCCGTGATGGCCAACTTCACCCGCTTCAACGACGCCATCGCGGCCGTCACCGCCGAGCTCGGCGGCTGGCTCGTCGACAACCACGCGGTGTTCCTCGAGCACGGGATGAATGCCCCGGGCGCGGAGCGCTGGATCGACGACGACTGCGTGCACCCGACGAACGAAGGCCACCACCAGCTGCGCCGCGAGGAGTGGTTCGTGCTGACCGGCGAGCGCTGGTAGCGCCGCCGGCGTGCGGGCTCGTTCCGCCGCCGCCGACCGGTCCGCCGACCGGTCCGGGTTGACCGCCGAGCGTCGGTCGCGCCAGGATGCCCGGCATGTCGAACCTCGCCGCGCGCCTGCTCGCCGTCGCCGCCCTGCTGCTCGCC
>CAZMRP010000708.1:0-3198 GCA_964568275.1 uncultured Myxococcales bacterium | reverse complement strand
CGCCGCCGCCCGGCCGAGCCGCGCTTCCCACTCCGCGCCGGTCACGAGCGTGAGCCCGAGCTGCTCGAGTCCGCGACGAAGCGTCTCGGCCCGGCGCGCCAGCTCGCCGGTCACGCCCGGGGCGTGCGGCGCCAGCTCGTCCACCGGCGCCAGCACCGTGCCGCCGCCGAGCAGCGTCTGGGCGACGACGCGGACCAGCGGGTCGTCGTCCTGCAGCTCGACCAGCCGCCGGGCGGATGCGAAGCCCAGCGCGCCGAGGACCACCAGGTCGCCCGGACGTCGAAGGGCCATCAGGTCGGCCGGTCCCGTCTGCGCCGCGTCGACCAGGTCGTGTCCGAACCGCTCCCGCAGCCCCGACCGGTCGAGCTCGCGCAGGACGGCGGACCCGGCCAGCGTCCGCACGACGTGTCCGGCGGCGCGCACCCGCGCCACCTCGGCCGCCAGCTCGGCCAGTCGTAACGGCACGACCGGCAGGAGCAGCAGCACGTCGCGGCGGGCCGGCGGGTTGGGCGCCGGGGCCGGGAGGCCCAGCCGCTGCAGCACGCGGTCGGTGATCCGCCGGACCAGCTGCTCGCGTTCCCGTTCGTCCACGTCCGGACCCCTCGGCCGCCGTCAGTGGCGGAAGAAGCTCACGTTGCCCTGCTCGGTGAAGCCGCAGAACGGCTGCGACGCCCCGTCGCGGACCCCCGGCGCGATCGGACACTCCGCGAGGCCGCACAGGTCCCGGCACAGGCTGGGGATGATCTCGACCGTCTCGCCGCTCCGGATGCCGGCGGCGTTGCCCTCGTCGGTATCGAGGTGCAGCTCGGTGCGGAAGTCCGGGCTGACCCGGACGATCACCTCGTCGAACAGCAGCCCGCGCGGTCCGGGAAAGCGCGCGTAGACCTTCTGCCGGTCCTCGACACCGAAGCGGCGGGCGTCCTCGGGAGTGCAGTGGATGTGCCGGGCCGCCACCAGCAGCCCTTCGGTCAGCCTGACCGCGCCCCGGGGTCCGATCAGGTGCGCCCCCGGCGTCCCTCGGGTGGTGCCCGACAGCCGCACCGGCAGGTTGAGGCCGAGCACGATGCCGTCGGTGAACGACAGCTCGACCTGGCTGGCCGCGCGGGCCGGTCCGAGGATGCGGACGCCCGGGATCGAGCGTTTCGGCCCGACGACCTCGACCGTCTCCCGGGCCGCGAACTGGCCCGGCTGGGACAGCTCGCTCTGCGGCGTCAGCCGGTGGCCCTTGCCGAACAGCGCCTCGACGTGCTCCTGCGTGAGGTGCGCGTGGCGCGCCGAGAGGGCGACGGGGAGCGTGGGACGGGGGCTGGTCGACATGTGGCCGCCGATGACACCATCGGGGTCGCCGACTGTCAAGGTGCGGAGGCCGGGCGGCGGGACGGAACGGGGACGGTCGGCGGCGGGAGACCGGCGGTCTACTGCGAGCCGGGGATGACGGGCGGGACGAGGAAGTAGACGCTGCGCTGGTCGAGCGGGGTGTAGCCGTCGCCGATGACGTCGATGATCGCGCGGAAGATCTGCGGGTCCTCGGTGGCGGGCACGGTGACGTTCGACTTGGCGACGATGTCCCAGCAGACGCTGGTGCCCGGGAAGACCGTCGGGAAGTAGTCCGGGTGGCCGTCGCCGTCGCCGTCGCCGGTGGCCAGGCCCGCGGTGCAGACGCGGCCCATCACGGTGGCGCCGCTGGTGTTGGTCTCCATGTAGTCGATGAACTCCGTGACGGCGTCCACCGCGTCGCTCGGGTCGTCGCTCGGGACGGCATCGACCCGGATCGGGATGTTGCGCGCCAGCTGGTCGACGGCATCGACGACGGTGGTGGACAGGCCGGTGCCGTCGGCAGCGATCGTGAAGACCAGCGGCAGGCCCGTGGTCGCGTCCACCGAGCCGGTTTCGCGGGCCACCGACTCGAAGCCGGCCCGCGCGGACGACCCCGAGGCGATGCCGATGAGTTTGATGTGCTGGGCGTTCATCGCCGTCGCGATCGTGGCGACCGAGCGACCGGCGCAGCTCTGGGTTGCGCTCTCGTCGCCGCACTGGATGATGATCTTCACGGCGTCGGGCCGGAAGCAGGGCCAGCCGATGGTGCTGGCGTCGGTGCAGCGGCGCGGGCGCGGGCGGACGTTCGCCGAGGTGTAGACGCTGGTGTTGCCGGTGGCCAGCAGCCACAGCATGTCGAGGTACGGCTCGGAGCCGCCGCACAGGTTGGTCATCGAGTCCAGGGCCGTCTGGACCAGCGAGATCGTGGGGGTGATGTCCTGGACGTTGTTCATCGCGTTGGCGCAGGTCGACGTCGGACAGTCCTCGAACCGCCCGGCGCCGAACTGCACGTCGGGGATGCGCGCCGCGATCCCCGGCACGATCGTCGTGCGCAGCCCCGTGCGCAGGTTGGCGATCTCGCCGCCCATCGAGCCCGAGGTATCGAGCGCGAAGTAGACGTCGGCCTTCTGCAGGTCGGTGGCGAAGGACAGCGTGTCGCGCAGCGGGTCGGGCGGGATCGGCGGCGCCGGCGGCGGCGAGTACTCGACGATGAACACGAAGTCGCCCCGGGTGCGCGGCGAGTCCGAGGGATCGGTCGCGCCGCTGCCGTAGGAGATCTCGATCAGGTCGGTCACGGTGTCGCCGTCGGTGTCGGCCAGGCAGGGGTCGGTGTGATGGGCCGTGAGTTCGTCGAGGTCGCGCAGGCCGTCGTTGTCCGAATCGGTGTCGCGGAAGTTGGGGAGCGTGTCGCCGTCGCAGTCCAGCGGCGGGGTCGCCAGGTCGGTGTCTCCCGCCTCGTCGCGGTCCGGCACTCCGTCGTCGTCCGAATCGAGGTCCAGGTAGTCCATCACGGTGTCGCCGTCGGTGTCGACCAGCGACTCGTGGGCGTCGGAGATCGTGTCGTTGTCGCTGTCGACGTCCAGGTAGTCGGGGATGGTGTCGCCGTCCGAGTCCCGCGGCGGGGTGGCCGGGTCGGCGTCGCCGGCCTCGAGGTTGTCGAAGATGCCGTCGCCGTCCGAGTCGAAGTCGCGGTAGGCCGGGATGGTGTCGCCGTCCACGTCGATCAGCCATTCCTCGCTGTCGAGGATCGTGTCGTTGTCGCTGTCGAGGTCGAGGAAGTCCGGCGTGCCGTCGCGGTCCGAGTCGGCGGGCATCGTCCGGGGGTCGGTGTCCCCCGCCTCGATGCTGTCCGGGATGTCGTCGCCGTCCGAGTCGTCGTCC
>CAZMRP010000707.1:0-3210 GCA_964568275.1 uncultured Myxococcales bacterium | reverse complement strand
GCCCGCGAGCGCGGCCTCGAGCCGCTGGCCGAGCGGCTGTGGGCCCAGGACCCCGCGGCGGACCCCGCGGCCGAGGCCGCCGCCTTCGTCGATCCGGAACGCGGCGTGCCCGACGTCCCGGCGGCGCTCGCCGGCGCCCGCGACATCCTCGCCGAACGGATCAACGAGGACGCGGACGGGCGCGCCGAGCTGCGCAGCCTGTACCGCGAACGGGCCGTGCTCCGCTCCCGCGTCGTCAAGGGCCGCGAGCAGGAGGGGGCCAAGTACCGCGACTACTTCGACGCCGCCGCGGCGGCGGCGAAGGCGCCGTCGCACCGGATCCTGGCCCTGCGCCGCGGCGAGGCCGAGGGGTTCCTGACGCTGGAGCTGGCGCCGCCGCCGGAGCAGGCGCTGGCGCGCCTCGAGGCGCGCTTCGTCCGCGGGCGCTGTCCGGCCGCCGAGCAGGTCCGCCTCGCCGTCCACGACTCGTACAAGCGCCTGCTCGGCCCGGCGCTCGAGACCGAGCTGCGGCTGGAGACCAAGCGGCGCGCCGACGAGCAGGCGATCCGGGTCTTCGCCGCCAACCTGCGCCAGCTGCTGCTCGCCCCGCCGCTCGGCCGCCGTCGCGTGCTGGCCGTCGATCCCGGCTTCCGCACCGGCGCCAAGCTGGTGTGCCTCGACGCCCAGGGCGCGCTGCTCGAGCACGACGTGATCTTCCCCACCCACGGCGAACGCCGCGCCGCCGAGGCCGCCGAGGCCGTCCGCGCCCTCTGTGCCCGCCACCGGATCGAGGTGCTCGCCGTCGGCAACGGCACCGCCGGTCGCGAGACCGAGGCCTTCCTGCGCGGACTGGAGCTGCCGGGGACGCCGGCGATCGTGATGGTCAACGAGTCCGGCGCCTCGATCTACTCCGCCTCCGAGGTCGCGCGCGAGGAGTTCCCCGACCACGACGTGACGGTGCGCGGCGCGGTGTCCATCGGCCGCCGGCTCCAGGACCCGCTGGCCGAGCTGGTCAAGCTCGACCCGAAGTCGATCGGCGTCGGCCAGTACCAGCACGACGTGGACCAGGGCGACCTGCGCCGGATGCTCGACGACGTGGTCGTGAGCTGCGTCAACGGCGTGGGCGTCGAGGTCAACAGCGCCAGCCGCCAGCTGCTGGCCTACGTCGCCGGGCTCGGACCCCAGCTCGCCGCCAACCTCGTGGCCTGGCGCTCGGAGCACGGCCCGTTCCGCTCCCGCCGCCAGCTGCGCGAGGTCCCGCGCCTCGGACCGAAGGCCTTCGAGCAGGCCGCCGGCTTCCTCCGCGTCCGTGACGGCGAGCACCCGCTCGACGCCAGCGCCGTCCACCCGGAACGCTACCCGCTCGTCGAGACCATCGCCCGCGACCTGGGCTGCACCGTCGCGGACCTGCTGCGCGACGAGACCCTGCGCGCGCGGATCGACCTCGAACGCTACGTCGCCGACGGCGTCGGCCTGCCCACGCTGAACGACATCCGCGCCGAGCTGGCCCGGCCGGGGCGCGACCCGCGCGAGCGATTCGAGCCGCTGCGCTTCGACGAGGCGGTGCGCGAGCTGACCGACCTGCGGCCCGGCATGAAGCTGGCGGGCGTCGTGACCAACGTCACCGCCTTCGGCGCGTTCGTCGACGTCGGGGTCCACCAGGACGGGCTGGTCCACGTCAGCCGGCTCGCCGACCGCTTCGTGCGCGATCCGGCCGAGGTGGTCCAGGTGGGCCAGCAGGTGACCGTGACGGTCGTCGAGGTCGACCTCGAGCGCCGGCGGATCGGGCTGTCGATGCGCGCGGAGGAGACCGCGCGCCGGGAACCGCGGCCCGAGCCGCGACCCCCGCCGCCCAAGACGCGGATGGCCGAGTTGCTCCAGGACTGGCACGCCAAGCGGGGCCGGTAGGGCACGCGCGCCAAGTCGCCAAGTCGCCACAGGTCAGGGACAGCTCGCGCCAAGGCGCCAAGGGTCAGGGACAGTTGGTTTGCGGCTTGGCGCCTTTGCGCGAGCTGCCTCCACGGGTTTGCGCCTTGGTCTGTGCGCGAAGTCCTTCCCCGCATGGACAGACCCCGTGCCCGGGCGCTAGGCTCGTCGCCGGCGATGCTGGCCGAACGGCTCCTCCAGCGACTCGGACGACCGTCGCGCACGGCGGTGTGGGTCGCGTTCGCGGTGCTGGCCGTCGCCTTCCTGGCGGTCGGGCTGCACGGGATCGGCGACCTGTGGCTGTGGGGCCACGAGGGCTTCATGGGCTCGTGGTTCGCCCAGGCCGCGCGCAACACGCTGCGCTTCGGCGTCCCGGGCCAGATGGTGTTCTACTCGGGGACCGCACCGCCGGTGGACCAGGTGATCTACACCGGTCATCCGCCGGTGATCCACCTGCACCTGGTGGCCGTGTTCGGGCTGCTGGGCGACGCCGAGTGGGTCGCGCGGCTCGTGCCGCTCGGCTACAACCTCGGCACGCTGGCGTTGTTGTTCGTGGCCCTGCGGCGCCGGTTCGGCGACGCCGTCGGCCTGGCGGGCGCGACGGTCTGGGCGCTGCTGCCGATCCAGGGACTGTACGCCCACCTCGTCAGTCACGAGGCGCTGGGGATCTTCTGGTGCCTGCTGTTCGTGCACCTCTACCTGCGCTGGTGCGAGACCCGCGCCGCGTCCCGGCTGGCGGCCTCGCTCGTCGCGCTGGCGGTGGCTCTCTGGACCGACTGGCCGGCCTACTACTTCGCCCTGTTCGTGGCCCTGCACGCGTTCGAGACCGGGCTCCGCCGGGGCGGGCGGCCGTGGCGCTGGCGCGTCCAGTACGCCTACGTCGCGCTGCTGACGCTGCTGGTCCTCGCCGGTTTCCTGCTGTACGTGCGCTTCGTCGTCGGGATCGCCGGCAGCTTCGACGAGATGCTCCACGTGTTCGGCCAGCGCAGCTCGACGCCGCCCGACTACCTGCGGCAGCTCCTGCGCTGGGTTCCCGAACTGTACGGTCCCGTGCCGCTCGCGCTGTTCGGCCTGTGGCTGGTCGGGTTCGTGGTCCGCGCCGTGCGCCGCCGCCTGGCGCTCGGAGACTTCCTGCCGCTGTTCTTCCTGCTGGCCCAGCTGGTGCATTCGCGGCTGTTCGCCGAGGCCGGCTTCCTGCACCGCTACTGGCTGCTGTACGGCGGCGTGGCGGTGGCCGCCGGGGCCGGCCGCGCGCTGGTCGACCTGGTGCGGCTCGGCCGGCGCCTGCTGCTCGGCCGGCCGTGG
>CAZMRP010000706.1:0-3214 GCA_964568275.1 uncultured Myxococcales bacterium | reverse complement strand
GGACGAGCCGGCGGGGGCGCCGGACGCGCTGTTGTTGCGGGGTCGGATGCCGTACGGGCCGGCGGAGATCGCGATGGTGGTGCTGGTGGTGCGGGCGGCGCCCGGGCGGTTCATCGGCGAGGACCAGGCGGCGGCGTTGCGGGGTCGGCTGTCGCGGACGGGGGCGTGTGGGGGAGCGATCTACACGACGGGGCGGGTGAGCGACGCGGCGCGGCGGGACCTGGTGCCGCCGAACGCGATCCCGCTGTTGGCGGTGGAGCACGAGGCGTTGGTCGACCGGCTGTTGGCGCACCGCATCGGCATCCGGGTGCGGGCGCTGGAGCTGCCGGTGCTGGACCCCGACGTGTACGGCACGCTGCCCGAGCCGGAGCGCGGATGACTTTGCGCGGCGTCGCGCTGCCGGGTCTGGCGTGCCTCGCGGTGTTCGCGTGTGGGCGAGAGGCGGGGGTGGGGAACGACCTCGGGGTCGAGCTGCCGATCCGGGTGACGGTGGCGTTGCACCCGCAGCTGCGGATCGATCGTCCGCTGGACGAGCTGCAGCAGCGGGTGGCGCGGGCGGCGCAGCGCTGGTTGCGGGCGACGTCGGAGCCGCGGCTGGCGGTGGACGCCGACCGGCCGCTGGAGCTGGCGTTGCGGGTCGACCTGACGGAGGACCTGGGGCGGCTGGTGATCGACGAGCGGGTGCGGTTGCGGCACGAGCGGACCTGGCCGTTGGAGGTGGAGCGGCGGCGCGAGGTGCCTGTGGGCGCGGACGGTGTGGACCTCGGCGCGACGCTGGCCGGGGGCACCGAGGCGGCGCTGGTGCTGCTGGCGGAGATGGCGGAGCTGTTCGGTGCGGAGGAGGGGGAGTTGCGGGCGGTGGTGCAGCGCGGCGACGCGCCGGAGGATCTGCGGGAGTTGGCGGTGCGGATCCTGCAGGAGCGCAAGGGGCGGGGGGTGATGTCGGACGTGTTGGAGCTGTTCCCCGGGGCGCCGGCGACGCTGCGGCTGACGGTGCTCGACGCGGCGCCGGTGTTGGCGGACGCGGCGGAGTTGGGGCGGCTGTTGCGGCAGATCGACGGGCGGCGGGTGGACGAGGTTTCGCGGGCGTTGCGTGCGGCGGCGATCCTGGGTGGTCGGGACGCGCGGGAGTTCGCGGGCTGGCTGGTGCTGGGGCATCCGGACGAGCGGGTGCGGCAGACGGCGCTCGAGGCGTACCAGCAGATCACGGAGGGGGCGCCGGCCGGGGAGGTCGTGCAGCTCGGGCTGGCGGACATCCGCTGAGTGGTTCGATTCACGGGAGGGTGGGATGGCGACGTGGACCCGCGAGCAGGTTCTGGGGGTGGTGCGGCGGTCTCCGGAGCTGGTGGCGGCGCACGATCGGGACGGGTGGCTCGGGCTGTTCGTGGACGGCGCGGTGGTCGAGGACCCGGTGGGTTCGCGGCCGGTGACGAAGGGGGCGGGGGTCGACGCGAAGGGGGACGACGAGCTGGGGCGGTTCTACGACACGTTCATCGCGCCGAACGAGATCCGGTTCGAGATTGCGGACGACTTCGTGGTGGGTCTGGACGCGGCGCGGGACGCGCGGATCCACACGCGGGTGCCTGGGGGGTTCGAGATCGTGGTGCCGGCGTACCTGTTGTACCAGCTGGTGGAGCACGAGGGCGGGTTGCGGGTGCGGCGGATGGCGGCGCACTGGAACGTGCGGCGCTTGACCCGGCGGGCGTTGGGGAGCGGGTGGCGCGGCTGGCCGGCGATGACGCGGTTCGGCGGTCGGATCCTGGGGACGCAGGGGTGGGGCGGGATCGGCTCGTACGTGCGGGCGTTCCGCAAGGGGGTGTTCGGCGGCGGGCTGCGGGTGTTGGGGCGGTTCGCGGAGTTGTACGGAGCGGGGGACGGTGCGGGGCTGACGGCGTTGTTCGTCGACGACGGGCCGCGGCTGGTGCTGCCGGACGGCGCAGCGGCGGCGCCGGCGGCGTTCTGCGAGGCGTTCGGCGGCGGGGTGTTCGTGGTGGAGGCGCCGGTGGCGGCGGGGTTCACGGCGAGCTGTCGCTACGTGTTGTCGGGGGGAACGCGGGCGGGCCGGGGGATCGCGCTGTTCGAGTTCGACGCGGCGACGCGGCGGCTTGCGGGTGTGCGGCTGTTCGGGGAGACGGTGGGTGCGGCGGGCGTGTGAGTCGCGGTCGAGGTGCGGCCGGCGGGTGGTGGTTCCGACGCCGCGGCGGAGGGTGGCGCCGGCGGTCTCCTGCAGGTTGGCGCGCAGGTCGGCGCCGAGGCGGGAGCAGTCGGTGTTCCGGGGGCGTTCCGCGGCGCGCGCGGCAGCGCCGGCGTCGACGAGCCGAAGCGGTCAGGACGGGCGAGCGAGGCGTTCGCGCACGAGTTTCCAGGAGTGCGTGAGGAGGAAGCTCTCGTCGATGTAGCCGGCGAGCTGCTGCAGGCGCCGGACGGGCAGGGCGAAGGTGAGGACGTCGGCGGGGACGTAGGGCCTGGCGGAGACGTCGAACATGCCGAGGAAGCAGCGCGGATGAGCCGCGTCGCGCTCGAGGTACGGGTGTTGGACGATGGTGGCGCAGCCGGCGCCGAAGGGGGCCACGACGTTGGTGGTGCCGGCCTCGTCGAAGTTGGCGAGGGTGAACAGGCCGGAGAGGACGTCCGGTGGGGCGAAGAAGACTGCGACCTCCGGCTCGTCGCGTTCGATCAGCTGATCCCAGCGGGCGAAGACCAGGTTCGCGGCGGGCGCCTTGAACTTCGGCTGCCGGGCCATGACCTCGCGCACCAGTTCCGGCGAGCGCTTGTAGCGTTCGCCTTCGAGCTTCCCGGGGATGCCGCAGGAGAGGAAGTACTCGAACTCGGGTCGCAGCTCGTCGGTGAAGCCGAGGTACCGGCGGCCGCCGCCGCAGCCGGTCGCGCCCAGGTCGAGCCGCACGGGGGAGCCGTTCCGGGCGCGGGCGAGGTCGGCGACGAGGCAGCGATGTCCGGCGGTGGGTTTCGGGGGCTCGGCGCGGGCGTCGTCGTCGGTATAGAAGAAGGCGAGCGGCAGCTCGGCGGTCGGGAAGTGGCGCTGCCATTGCGCGAGGAACTCGTCGCGGAAGCGGAGGTCCATGGTCGGTACTCCTGTCGTCGGGAGGACGGCGTGGGGGTCGGGCTCAGTAGGGGTTGTCTTCGTCGGACGCGGGGGTCGGAGCGGGCTCGGGCTCGGGAGTCGGCGCGGGGTCCGGGGTGGGTGTGGGGGTGG
>CAZMRP010000705.1:0-3219 GCA_964568275.1 uncultured Myxococcales bacterium | reverse complement strand
CGACGAGAACGCCCTGGCCCTCGACGGCGCCGCGATCATGCGCCTGCTCGGCATCGGTCCCGGGCCCCGCGTCGGCGAGGTCAAGCGCGCGCTGCTGGAACTTGTCACCGACGACCCGTCGCGCAACACTGCCGGGGAGCTGGAGCGGGTGGTGCGCGAGCGCTGGGGGACGCCCGACCGGGAAGGGAAGGGCTGAGGCGGGATGACCGAGGCGCTGGCGCCCGAGGGGTTCGTCGACCTGCACAGCCACGTGCTGCCCGGGGTGGACGACGGCGCCGAGACCGTCGCCGAGGCCGTGGCGCTCTCGCGCGGCCTGCGCGACCTCGGGTTCACCTGCCTCGTCGCCACCCCGCACATGCGTCCGGGCCTGTACGACCCCGAGCCGCAGGCGCTCGTCGCCGCGCTCCACGAGCTGCGTGCGGCCCTCGGCGCCGCCGGCCCGCGCGTGCTGCTCGCCGGCGAGCACTTCCTCGACGACGAGGTCTGGACGCGCATCGGCGAGGGCCGCGCCCGTCCGTATCCCAACGGCCGGTCGCTGCTGGTCGAGATCTCCACCATCGGCCCCGGCCCGGCGCGGCTTTCCGAGCAGCTGTTCCGGCTGCGCGTCGGCGGGCTGCGCCCCGTGCTGGCGCATCCCGAACGCTGCGCCGCGTTCCAGGACGACCCCGAGTTGGTCGAGGAACTGCGCCGCGCCGGCGTCGCCACCGCCCTCGACCTCACCAGCCTCGTCGGCCGCGGCGGGCGCGGGTCGCGCAAGGCGGCCGAGCGGCTGCTCGAGCGGGACCAGTTCGACGTCGCCGTCACCGACCTGCACACCGAGCGGGAGCTGGACGAGGTGGCCAAGTCGATCGAGCGGTTGCGCAAGCTGATCGGCGACGACGGCCTCGACCGCCTGCTGCACCGGATCCCGCTGCGGCTCGCCATCGACCCGCCCCCGCCGGCCGCGGAGCGTCCGGCATGAGCGCCGGCGTCCGCAAGCTGGTCGTGCGTCTGGCCCTCTCGCTGGGCATCGCCGCGGTGTTCGTCTGGTGGCTGGGCAACCAGGGGATCGAGATCCTCCCTTCCGCGGAGCAGTTCGGCGTCGTCGCCGGCTGGGCCGTGCCGGTGTACCTGCTGACCCTCGTCGTCGTGCACTTCCTCCGGGCCTACCGCTGGATCTACCTGCTGCGGCCGATCCATCCCGGGATCACCGTCCGCAAAGCGCTGCCCGTGGCCTTCGTCGGCTTCCTCGGCATCCTCGTGATGCCGCTGCGCACCGGCGAGATCGCCCGGCCGTACCTGATCAAGGGACACGCCGGCGTGTCGATGAGCGCCGCGCTCGGCACGATCGCCATCGAACGGGTCGTCGACGGCCTGCTGGTCTCGCTCTGGCTCACCCTCTGCCTGTTCGGCGTCGATTCGTCGAGCAGTCGCTACGTCTGGCCGCTGCGCCTGCTGCCGCTGGGCCTGTTCCTCGGCGCGCTGGTCTTCCTCGTCGCCTTCCTCTGGCGCGGCGAGGCCTTCGTGCGGCTCGGCCGCCGCCTGGCCGCCCCGTTCTCGCAGAAGCTCGCCGACACCGTCGTGCACGTGATGCAGGGGTTCGGCCGCGGCCTCTCCGTGCTGCCCAACAAGCTGGCCCTGCTGCAGTTCCTCGCCGCCTCGGTCGCCTACTGGTCGATCAACGCCGTCGGCGTGATGCTGCTCGCGCGGGGCTGCGGGCTCGAGCTGGGCCTGCTGGGCGGCGTGGCCACGATGGCCGTCGTCGCCGTGGGGATCCTGCTGCCCTCCGGCCCCGGCTTCTTCGGCAACTTCCAGGCCTCCGTGCTCGTGGCCCTCGAGCTGTACCTGCCCGCCGCGGCGCTGGTCGAGGGCGCCGCCGTGTTCATCTTCCTGCTCTACCTGTGCCAGGTCGGCCTGACGCTGGTCGTGGGCCTCGGCAGCCTGTTCGGCGCCCGCATCTCGCTGCGCGGCGTGTTCGCCTCCGGACTGCCCCAGGTCGCCACCGAGGACCTCGCCGACTGGAGCTGAGCGGTCGCGCCGGGAATTTGGCCCCCCGGCGCCGGACTGCCAAGATGGACGCACCGGTACCGGGCGAGGCTTCGCCCGGGGGAGGTGCAACGTGTTGTCGCCGAACCGTCCGATCGTCCGGCCCGCCCCAGCGCTCCTCGTCGCGCTCGCCGCCCTCGGCTGGCTCGTGCCCGCGACGGCCGCCGCCGACGCCCAGGCCAGCTTCACCTACGACCACGACATCGTCTGGAGCACCGCCGTCCGCCTGCTGCGCGTCGACCTCGGCTACGACATCGCCGAGCAGGACCGCGAGAACGGCTACCTGCTGTTCGTGGTCCGCGAGAACGGCCGCGAGTACCAGGGCGCCGTCGAGTTCGTGCGCGGCCTCGGCGAGCGCGGCGTGGCGGTCGTCGAGCTCAACCTGCGGATCGCCGGCCTGCCCCTGAGCAGCGAGGAGTCGATCCTGCGCAAGCTGCGCACCAAGCTCCGCGAGAGCTACGGGCTGCCCCCGCGCGCCCCCGCCGCCCAGACCCCGGCCCCGGCCCCGGACCCGGAACCGGCCGAACCGCCCGCGGACGAATCCTCGCCGGCCCCCGCCACCGGGAACTGACCCGGCCACGCCTCGAGCGCCAGCACCGCGAACGGCGAGTCGGCCCGCAACTCGGCCGCCTCCGCCGCCGTCGGCACCACCACCACCGCCTCGTCCGCCGGCCAACGGCCCAGCTCCACGTCGCCCCGCGCCCGCCATTCCCGCTCGGCCGTCCACTCCTCCCGCCGCCCGCGCCGCCGCTGGAACAGGTGGCGCTCCCCTTCCGGCAGGGCCGCGTGCAGTTCCGGCGGGCCGTAGACCACCGGCCGCAGCCCCAGCCGGGTCGCCGCCGCGCGCCGGATTCCCACGCCGTACGGCTCGAAGGTCCTCCGACCCAGGTGCCGGGCCCAGCGGGCCAGCCGCGCCAGCGCGACCGGGTGGGCCGCGGTGAACGACACCACCGGGTGGCCGCCGCGGATCAGCCGCCCGGCGGCCCGGATCCGGCCTTCGTCGAGCATCCGCTCGAGCGTCCGGCGAGCGTCGTGGAACCGCGGGTCGTCGGCACCCGCCAGCCCGGCGAGGTACTCCGCTCGCGGCTCGCCCGGGAACGGTCCGGCGCAGGACCGGGTGAAGTGGACGACCCACGGCCAGTCGCGCCCCGCCGACGCGGCCGGCACCGCGGGAAACACGGGCGCCGGCACGGC
>CAZMRP010000704.1:0-3226 GCA_964568275.1 uncultured Myxococcales bacterium | reverse complement strand
GGCCCGCGCGAGGACCGTCCGGCCTACCGCGGCAGCGGCGGCGACGCCGCGGCCGGCGCCCGGCGCGACGCCACCTCCGACTCCGAGCCGCCGGCGGCCCCCGACGCGTTCAAGGAGTTCTCGGACGGCATCGACGACGACGACGTGCCGTTCTAGCCGCGCGAGCGCGGCGGCGGACGTCGACCGGCGACGGTCGGCCGTTCGCGGTTGAAGGTCGAAGGATGCAGCGCGACCGCTTGCTCGAACGCATCGCGAGCCGGCTCGCGGACCCGCCCGCCCGGACCCTCGAGCCCGAGGAGCGGGCGCCGGCGGCGGTGCTGGTGCCGCTGTTCCCCGATCCGCCGGCCGGCCTGTCGACGCTGTTCACGGTGCGCACGACCACCGTGCGCGACCACAAGGGCCAGGTCTCGTTCCCCGGCGGCGGCCGCGACGCGGGGGACCCCGACCTGTTGGCGACCGCGCTGCGCGAGACGGGCGAGGAGTTGGAGATCGCGCGCGCCGACGTGCAGATCCTCGGGCGTCTCGACGACCTGCCGACGCTCACCGGCTACCTGATCCGGCCGTACGTCGGCTATCTGCGACGGCGCCCGAAGGTGCGCCCCAACCCCGTGGAGATCGACCGCGTGCTGTGGGCCCCGCTCGCCGCGCTCGCCGCGCCGGAGGCCTGCCGCCCGCGACGCGTGCGGAGCGACGGCTGGAGCGGCGAGTCGCCGGGGTTCGAGGTCGACGGCGAGATCGTGTGGGGCGCCACGGCGCGGGTGCTGCTCAACCTGCTGGAGCGGGTCGGTCCGGTGCTCGCCCCCTAGAAACAGGATGGCCCCGGCACCCAGCGGCACCCGTTACCGTTGCTCCCTTCCGGGCCTGGCGGATTTGTCGGGCCGCTGTTGCCGGGGCCACAAGCCGGAGCGACGAATCGTGTCGCACCGGACATCTCGAGCGGAGAGAGTGGGATTCGAACCCACGGTGGCTTGCGCCACACACGCTCTCCAGGCGTGCCCCTTCGACCACTCGGGCATCTCTCCCCGGAACGCCGCCGGGGGCGTTGCCAACAGCGGAGAGAGTGGGAGTCGAACCCACGGTACCCGTAAGGGTACACCGGATTTCGAATCCGGCGCCTTCGACCACTCGGCCATCTCTCCGTGCGACGCCGCCTCTCGGCGGTGGTCTCGCGCCGCGGGCGAGGAAGCTATCGGGCCGCCGGGCGCGTGTCAACCGTCCGTTGGACCGGCCGTTGGACCGGCCCGTCCACCCCGCGGGGGAACCGGCACCGCGGGGTGCGGGTCCGAGGCGCCGTCGCCGTGGCGGAGCACCATCCCGTCGACGTGGGCGGGCACCCCGTCTCGCGGAACGCTCGACCCGCTTGCGCCGGATTCGCCGACGTGCTGGACTCCCGGCGGCGTCGGAGACGCTGTTGCGCACCGCCGCCGCATCCCGTCCGGCGGCGCCCCCGGGAGGTCGAGATGCCCGTGACGATCGGCTTCGACAACGAGAAGTACCTGCGGGAGCAGACGGCGGCGATCCTCGAGCGGGCCGAGCGGTTCCACAACAAGCTGTACCTGGAGTTCGGCGGCAAGCTGCTGTTCGACCTGCACGCGGCGCGCGTGCTCCCCGGGTTCGACCCCAACGTGAAGATGCGCCTGCTGCAGCAGCTGCGGAACCAGGCCGACATCGTCCTGTGCATCTTCGCCGGGGACATCGAGCGCAAGAAGATCCGCGCCGACTTCGGCATCACCTACGACTCGGACGCGCTGAAGCTGATCGACGACCTGCGCGGCTGGGGCCTCGACGTGGCCGGCGTCGTGATCACGCGCTTCCAGGACCAGCCCGCGGCGACGCTGTTCCGCAACAAGCTCGAGCGGCGCGGGGTCCCGGTCGTCGTCCACCGGGCCACGAAGGGCTACCCGACGAACGTCGAGCAGATCGTGAGCGACGCCGGCTACGGCGCGAACCCGTACATCGAGACCACCAAGCCGATCGTCGTCGTCACCGGCCCCGGCCCGGGCAGCGGCAAGCTCGCCACCTGCCTCGGCCAGCTGTACCACGAGCACCGGCGCGGCGTGCGGGCGGGCTACGCCAAGTTCGAGACCTTCCCGATCTGGAACCTGCCGCTCAAGCACCCGGTCAACGTGGCCTACGAGGCGGCGACGGTGGACCTGCGGGACGTGAACCTGATCGACCCGTTCCACCTCGAGACCTACCGGGAGACGGCGGTCAACTACAACCGCGACGTCGAGGCCTTCCCGCTGGTCGCGCGCATCCTGCAGCGGATCATGGGCGAGTCGCCCTACAAGTCGCCGACCGACATGGGGGTCAACCGGGCGGGCTTCGGCATCGTCGACGACGCGGCGGTCCGGTCGGCCGCCTGCCAGGAGATCGTCCGCCGCTACTTCCGCAGCCGCTGCGAGTACGCGCTGGGCTTCGCCGACGCCGAGACGGTGCGCCGCGCCGAGCTGCTGCTGGGCGAGGCCGACGTGCGCCCCGAGGATCGGCCGGTGGTCGCCGCGGCCCGCAGCGCCGCCCGCGAGGGCGAGGAGTCGGGCAAGGGCGACAACGGCGTGTTCTGCGGCGCCGCCCTCGAGCTCCCCGACGGCTCGCGCGTCACCGGCCGCAACTCCCCGCTGCTCCACGCCGCCTCGAGCCTCGTGCTCAACGCGATCAAGCACCTCGCCGGCATCCCCGACCGCCTCCCGCTGCTCGCCGACGCCACCTTGGCCTCGATCGGACACCTCAAGCAGGACATCCTCGAGGGCCGCTCGGTCAGCCTCGACCTCGAGGAGACCCTGATCGCCCTCAGCGTCAGCGCCATGCACAACCCCGTCGCCCAGCTGGCGATGGAGCAGCTCAAGACGCTCAAGGGCTGCGAGGTGCACATCACCCACATCCCCACGCCCGGCGACGAAGCGGGCCTGCGGCGCCTGGGCGTCAACCTGACCAGCGACCCCAACTTCTCGACCAAGAACCTGTTCGTGACCTGAGGCGCCGACGCGACCGGGCTAGCACCGCCGCCGCGCGAAGAACGCGGTAAGCAGCGCGCCGCACTCGGCGGCCAGCACGCCGCGCTCGACGACCGCGACGTGGTTCCAGCGGCCGTCGATCCCGACCGCATAGCGCGAACCCAGCGCGCCGGCCTTGGGGTCGTCGGCGCCGTAGACCACCAGCGGCAGGCGGGCGCAGGCCACGGCGCCGGCGCACATCGGGCACGGCTCGAGCGTCACGTACAGCGTCG
>CAZMRP010000703.1:0-3229 GCA_964568275.1 uncultured Myxococcales bacterium | reverse complement strand
CCCGCCGCGGCCCGCCCGGGGCCCACGCGTTGCAGGTCGCCGCCGGCGCCCCCGACCAGCGCCGTGTCGTCCCGGGCCAGCACACGGGTCGGCGCCAACCGCAACTCGAGCGGTCGGGACCAGGCGGCGCGCCGGCGCGAGAGGTTCCACTTCTGCACGGCGCGGTCCAGCCCGACGCTCCACAGCAGCGTCGAGTCCTCGGTGAAGTCCAGCCCCAGCACCCGCGAGACGTGTCCCGCGAGGTTCACCGCGAACTGCAGCCCGGCGTCCGTCGCGTCCCACACCAGGATCGCGCCGTCGACCGCGCCCGTCGCGACCCGCGAGCCGTCCGCCGACCGCGCCAGGCAGCTCACCGGTCCGTGGTGGTCGTCCAGTCGTTGGGCGGGCTCGACGGCCCCGGCCGGCCAGACGCCGACGGTTCCGTCGAGGCTCGTGCTGAGCAGCCGGCCGTGCGCATCGAAGCCGAGGTCGGTGACGCCGTCGCGGTGTCCGCGCGCCCGCCGTCGTTCCCGGCCGTCCTGCGCCCCCAGCCAGACCAGCGTGCCGTCGGTCAGGCCGACCACGAGCTCCTCGCCGTCCGGAGTCACGGCCAGCGAGAGCGGCACGAGCTCGGCCGCGGGGCTCGTCGAGCGGAACCCTTCCGCGACGGCCAGCCGGCGGATCGACCCGTCGGCGCCGCCCAGCACCAGTCCGTTGCGGGCGTCGAACGACAGGCTCCGCAGCGGCCCTTCGCGCTCCGGGAAGCACGCTCCCGGTTGAGCGGGCGTGCACGGGAAGTGGGAGCGGTCCCCGAGCACGGGTCCCTCGAGGGTCTCGGCGTCGAGCACGTGGACCTCCCCGAGTTCGTCGGCCACGACCAGCCCGGCCCCGTCGGCGGTGAAGGCGAGCTGGGCCACGGCCTGGGCGAAGCCCTTGCGTCCGGCGACCTGGGCCGGCGGATTCCCCGCCCAGATGCGGACCTCGCGCCCGGCGTCCCCCACCGCGAGTCGTGCGCCGTCGGGCGACCAGGCCACCGCCGTCACGGGACCGTCGTGGGGCAGTTGGGCGAGCGGGGTGCCCCGGGCGGCGTTCCACAGGGTGACCACGCCGTCCGCGCAGCCGCCGGCCAGCCGCGTGCCGTCGGGGGTGAACGCCAGCGCCGCGATCGGCTCGCCGTGGTCGCGGTCGCGGGTCCAGGCGGTCCCGCCGTCGGCGTCCAGCATGCGGACGGTCCCGGAGACCGCGCCGACGCCGATGCGATCGAGCGCCGGGGCGATGGCCAGGGCGGAGACCGCCCGCGGCAGCGTTTCGCCGAGTCGGACGGGCCGGGCGCCGTCCGCATCGTCGGTTGTCGGCTGCCACGCGAACACGCCGCCGGCGGCCGTTCCGATCGCCACCCGTGGTGCTCCGGCGGGCCCCGCCTGGGACACCGCGGTGACGCCGCCGAGACCCAAGTGACGGCGGCGCAGCTGCCGCACCGGTCCGGCGGTCGTGAAGTCGGCCCACCAGCCGGCCTGTCCCGAGGAGTCGATTCCGAGCACCCGGCCGTCGTCGAGGGGCACGGCCCACACGGGCCCGGCGTGTCCGACCTGCGGGACGAAGCGGAAGGTCTCGGGCAGCGGAGCGGGCGGCGGCGGCGGAATTCCGGCGTCCGGGGCGCTCGTCGCTTCCGGCGCGGAGTCCGGGTCGGCCGAGTCGCCGTCGTCGGTGTCGCCGGCGACGACGTGGGCCGGCGGCTCGCCGGTGCGGGGACAACCGCACGCGGAGCTCATCACCAGCGCCGCCAGGACCGTGAACGAGTCGCGCATGTTTCGGCCGCCGCACCTGCGGCCCGGGCCTTGCCCCGAGCCGGCGGCGTATGCTACCGAGGAACGCGTCGGCCGACAAGGTCGGCGCGGGGCCCGCGCGCGGTCCCGTGGAGGTGGAGCAAGATGGCGGAAGGCACAGGAAAGCCGGCGCCGGCGAAGCCGTCCGGCAAGCGGGGCTTGCCCGTCCCGGTGAAGCTGGTCTTCGGACTCGTGAAGGGCGGGGCGCTCGGCGCGGGCGCCGGCTGGGTCGCGACCCAGAACGCGCTCCCGCTGTGGATCCTGGCCGCGCTGCTCGGCGTCCTGGCCGGCGCCGTGGCCGGCCGCGCCCCCTGGAGCGGCTCGGCCTGGATCGCCACGATTCTGAAGGCCGCCGTCGGCTTCGGCGTGGGCTACGGCGCTTTCTGGGGCGCCGGCAAGCTCGGCCTGTGGGGCCAGCCGTACATCTGGCTGCCGGCCTTCGGTGCCTTGTGGTGTCTGCTGGTCGAGCTCGACGACGCGGTGGGCGGCGAGGAGGCCCCTGCCAAGCCGGCGGCCAAGGGCGGCTGAAGTCCCGGCCGGCCACGGTACTATCCTCCGTCCCCCCGCTTCCGCTATCCTGGACCTTCATGGCCGAATCCCGGCCGCCGCCCGGTTCCTCCTCGCGCGACGACCGTTCGCCTGCCGACGGACGGCTGCGCGTGCTGGTGATCCGCAGCTACATCGCGCCGCTCGAGGCGATCCTCGACGCCTTCCCGGCCCGGCGCTTCGAAGCCAACTTCGCCCACGACGCGCTCACCGTGCTGGCCAGCGTTTCCGCTCGCGAGGCCGACGTCGTCGTGCTGGACACGCCGCTGTTCGAGGTCGACATCGACACCCTGCTGTGGAAGCTCGAGCAGCAGCAGAGTCGCGTGCCCGTGTTGATCCTCGGCGATTCGCCTCCGCCCCAGCCGATGCGCCTGCAGTTCATCGTGCGCTACCTGCCCAAGCCGCTCGCCGTGCAGCGGCTGCGGGAGGAGGTCGAGGCCGTCGTTCGCGAGGCCGGCCGCGGGGCGTCGCTCCCGCCGTCCCGGCGGGTCCGCGAGGAGGCCGTGGCCGCCGACTTCCTCGAGTGGAGCCAGCTGACGGCGGAGCTGACCGAGGAGGAAGCGGCGGCCGAACCGACGCTCGAGGAAGGGGCCGCACCGCCGGAGCCGGTCGACGAGACGGTCGAGATTCCTGGGGCGGAGCTGGCGGCGGCGGCCGTGCGCACGGCGCGGGCCGACGCGACGGTCGACGTTGCGCCGGCGGAGTCGGTGGCCGCGGCCGCGCAGAGGGAGCAGGTCGAGCGAACCGTCGAGGGCGAGGGGGCCGCCCTGGCCGATGCGGCCGCGCGAATGAGGCGGCCGAGGAGGCGATCGAAGCGGGCGGTCCGGCGGGCGGGCCGGAACCGCCAGTGCCCGCCCGGCCGCCGCGCCTACCCGCAC
>CAZMRP010000702.1:0-3230 GCA_964568275.1 uncultured Myxococcales bacterium | reverse complement strand
GGGGGGGGGGGGGGGGGGGGGGGCGCAACCCGCGGGGGGGGACGGGGCGGGGGGCGGGAAAAGGGGGGGGGGGCCCGTGCCGAAGCGGGGGTGGGGGTACTGGGTCCCTCCGCTGGCTGTGTCTGGGCTCCCTGGGGGAGCGGCCCCCCCCCCCCCCCCCCCCCCCCCAAGCAGATGAGCTAGTCGTCGGGCAGGTCGCCGAGCCGATCGTGTCCGAGCCGCTGTACGCTTGGACCAAGGTGGAACGCGACGGGCTCGTGGTGGACGAGTTCGCGACGGGCACGCTGGTCGCCGAGTCACCCGATGGACGGCGGGGCATCTTGGGCCTGGATCGGCACGCAGGACCCGACGGCGAGCCGCTGGCGGTCCTGTACGAGCAATCGACGCCGGACGAGCGCGGGCCGCACACGATGTCGCTCCGGACGGTGCCCGTCGAAGTCCGCCCGTTGGTCGACCCTCGACCGTGGACGGAGGTCGACCCCGTGGAGCCGGCTCCGTTCGCATGGAGCCACGACGCCCCGATCCTCGCCGCTCTGGCGGCGCTTCCTCCCACGGAACCGGTTCCTGCGATCGTCTCGCTCCGGGCCCAGCCCGACTTCAATCCGACGGTGGAGGCCGAGCTTCGCCGGTGGACGGAACGCTTGACCGACGAGGAGACATGGGAGGTCCGTTGGGCGTTGACGCAGGAGTACAGGCGGGAAACCCACGCGCTCCAGCAGGCGATGATCGACTGGCTCACCGAGCGTGGAGCACGCGTTCGGGAGCGCTTCTGGGCCGGCAGCGCCCTGCTGGTGGAGGCGCTGCCGGAGCTGCTGGTTGCGCTGACCCGCCACCTTGAGGTCCGGTCCGTCTCCCTGGTCGGCGAAATCGTCCCCGAGATCGACTACATCGATGGGAACGCCGTTCGCGTCGGACAGCAGATCCAGCAGTACTGGGACTACGGCTTCGACGGGGAGCGCGCCAACCCCTCGCGGCATCCCTACGGGGACATCGCGCTTGCTATCATCGACAGCTACTTCGAGGACGACGTGCTTGCGTTCAACGAGGACGCCGGACCCCTCACCCGCGTGGCGTCGATGTGGGACTGCTCCGCGAATCCCTGCCAGATGAAGGCCGACTTCGGCGTGCCACCCGGAGACCACGGAACGAAGATGGCGGCCATCGCGGCGGGCGACCTGACCGACGGGCAGGACCCGGGCATACCGGTCGCCAATCGCCCCAAGGGGAGTTGGATCACCCCCGAAGCCCGCCTCGTCCTCATCGAGGTGCGGGACAACTTGGCCGACAGCTTCGCCCGCGCGATGGACAAGGCCGCCGAGTTGCTCGTTGACGGGGTCAACCTGTCCGCCGGCATCACGGAGGAGGCGAATCCCTGCGCTGGAACCGGAGCGTACTCGTCGAAGGTCAGCACCGTCTTCCGCGATCATGGCGTGTTCTTCACGAAGTCGGCCGGCAACAGCGGTCACACCGATCCAAACGCGTGCACGGTCACCGCTCCGGGGGCCGCCGCGACGTCGTTCACCGTCGGGGCCACTTTGGACTCGAACCTCGGGACCTCCAACGACGTGCGAACGGGACCGATCCGGACGAGTTCCAGCCGCGGTGGCTGTCCCTACCTCGGTGGCAGCCGGACGATCCTGGCCACGGTGGCCCCGGGCGCCCTGTACTTCGTTCCCGATCCATCGGGCGGCTATGGCGCGTGCTTCGGCACGAGTTGCGCGGCGCCCCAGGTGCTGGGTGCGTTCGCGAACCTCCGGGACTGGTGGCTCTCCACCGGAACGCCGGCGGCGTTCGTCAACCATCCGCCGAACAGCTACGTCACGCTGCTCTTGATGACCGACCGCTGGTCGGAATCGGGCGCGTTCCGCACCAACGGCTTCGACGAATTGTGGGGCGGCGGCCGATTCCGGGCTCGGTTGTTCACCGACGCCGGGATGGACGCGCCCTGGGGTCGGGCCACCGGGAGCACCGCGGTCAACGACGGACAGATCGTCAGCGTGCCGATCAACGGCGGCAATGCCCTGCCCGCGACGGCGGATCGGTTGTCGGTCGCCGTCTGGTGGATGGAACCGAACCAGGGAGCCGGCGGGGCGGGCGGGGCCGACATCACGATCGCGATCGTGACGACCTGTGGGGCGTACGCCGCCCAGGCCGACGTCTCGTACGACACGAAGAAGCGGATCTTCCGGAGCGGCGGAGTCGGCGGACGATGCTGGAAGCTCGAGCTGAACTGCTTCGACGCGCCCCCCAGTGCCTGGGAGCAGGGCGCGTCGCGCCGCACGGTCTACTTCGCGTGGTACTGGGAAGACGAAGCCCGTGATGATGCGGACGGTCCGCCGGCGGACATCCAGTGAACGAAGAGGAGGGAGCGCAGATGATGAAACGGTTGAGTCGAAACACGCTCGTGCTGGTCGTGCTGGCCCTCGGCGCCTGCCGCGTGGACGGCGTCGAACCCGCGGGGGACGGGGCAACTCGGAGCGACGACCTCGAACCGGTGGTTGACTGTCCGCCGGTCGGAACGGAGGATCCGGCGCCCAAGTTCGGGGTGTTCATCGACCGGCTGGAGCCAGGGAAGGTCGGCGGCTGGATCGTCCGGGTCCGGTACGATCCCCCCTGGCACTGCATGCTGTCGACTGAGGAAGCCACGACCTTGCCGCTGGACGAACGCCTGGCATTGCTGCGTGCGCGCATCAACCTGTGTCGGGCGTGCCCGCTACAGGCCGCCATCGACCTCGGTGCCACGATCGACTACCTCTCCACCACGTCTCCGGAGTTCATCATCGAGGCGCCCGGGCGCGTCGTCCTCGAGTTCGCCGCGCGAACGGACGTTGAGGACCTCACCTCCACAGATGCGTCGTTCGTCTGGGAATGACCTGCCAATCGAAGTCGTCGGCGGTGAGCAGGCGCAGGTCTTCGAACGAGGCGTCGGGCAGGAGATGCGCCTCGTCGATGAGCAGCACGATGCGCTCGGGGATGGAGCGCAGGTGGCCGAGGAGCGCGGCGACGGTTTCGCCCTTGAAGCGTCGCGGACGCAGGCCGAGGGCCACGCTGATCGAGGCGAGCAGGCCGAAGGGGTCGAGGGTGGTGAGCGAGACGGTGACGAGTTGGTGGCAGCGTGCAGCTCGAGCTGGGCGGCGAGGCGGAGGAGCGCGACGAGGCGTTCGCCAACCTGGGTCGTGCGGCGATCATCGCCGTCGCCGTGATCCTGATCATCCTGGTGGCCCAGTTCC
>CAZMRP010000701.1:0-3232 GCA_964568275.1 uncultured Myxococcales bacterium | reverse complement strand
GGCGACGTCGGAGCGGGGCCGGCGGTCTACGACGCCGGACGCGCCGAGGCGCGCCGCGTGGTCGCGCGCCGCCGCGAAGCCGCCCTCGTCGGCGGCTGGGTCGCCTCGACCCACGACCTCGCCTCCCGCACCGTGACCGTGGACGACCTCGTGCTGGGCGCCAACGGCGAGTGGATCCGCCGCCTCGGCCGCGTCGGCTCGGACCAGGGACTGCTCGAACCGCCCGAGGAGAGCACCGGCACCTGGTTCACCGAGGAAGGCACGGTCGTGCTCCTCGACCGCGGCTCGGCCGTCGACGAGGTGCTGCGCTCCGCCTTCCTGATCGACGACCGCTCCGAGCAGCTGACGCTCGAGGTGGACGGCGGGCCGGTGCTCTACCACCGATACCGCTGAACGACGTTGCTTCGGGCCCCGGAGAACGGGAACATGAAACCGAAGAATTGCGAAACGTTCGATCGAAACCTCGAGAGCTGCACCTGCACCTACGAGTCGTGTTCGCGCAAGGGCCGCTGCTGCCTGTGCGTGGCCTACCACCGGGACCACGGGGAGCTCCCGGGGTGCTTCTTCCCGGCGGACGTGGAGCGGACCTACGACCGCTCCATCGCGCGGTTCGTGGCCTGCCACAAGAACAAGTAGCCGCCGGGCGCCGACCGCCGCCGAACCTTGGCCCCGGGACGCGGCCGGCCGGAACCGGATCGACCGCCGGGCGCACCGGTACCTTCGGGCCGCAGCCCGCCGGAGCGCCGGGTCCGGGCGGGAGACGAGCTACTTGGCGACGAACTACTTGCCTTCGGGGAAGGCGACGACCGCGCCGTTCCAGGTGGCGGCCAGGCCGCCGGTGCAGCCGCCGGCGACGGGCGTCGTGGCGAGCGTCGTGTCATCGATCGTCACCGCCTGCATCGTGACGTCGAACGTGCCGGAGAAGTTCGTGCCGACCGGGCTGGCCAGGTTGTAGTCGGTCAGCGTGATCGTGCCCCCGGCCATCGGCATGTAGGTCGTGTCGCCGCTGTACGCCAGGATGCACAGGCCGCAGGTGGCGTAGTCCGCCTCGGTCGCGTCGATCGGGTACGTCCCGGGGGCCGTCGGCGCGCCGTACTCCGAGTAGATCTCGAGCACGAACGCCATGGTGCTGCTGTCGGTCCAGGACAGCTTGATCACTTCCGGGGCGCCGTAGGCGACGGTGCTGCCGCCCGTGCCGAAGCCGGCGGCGCAGGTGGAGGTGAAGGCCCCCGAGAGGGTCACCGTCGCGGGAGTGCCGCTGTCGGCATCGGCGTCCGCATCGGCGTCCGCATCGGCGTCCGCATCGGCGTCCGCATCGGCGTCCGCGTCGGCGTCCGCGTCGGCGTCCGCGTCGGCGTCGGCGTCCGCCCCCGCAGGACAGGCGCAGGTACGGGTGCTGGCGTTCCAGGTGCCGGGGCGCGCGAGCGGGCAGCAGATCGCGTTGCCGGCGACGCACATCGTCTGGCTGCAGAACACCACGTCGTCGTCCTCGGCGCAGCCGGGACCGGCGAAGCCGATCATCGCGGCCATCAGCGCCGCCACACCCACGACCGCCATCGTCAAGCTTCTCGTCATCGTGCTTCTCATTTCGTGTCCTCCTCTCGAAGCGGGCGGGAGACTGCTCCTGCGCCCGGGCGATGTCAACGGGTCTGCGAATCCCCGACCGGCGCGAGCACGCGGTTTCCCAGCACGTCCCAGGCCAACAGCCGGACCGCCCGGTCCGCAACCGCGAGGTCCGGGACGTTCGCGGCCCACGGCACGCAGCGCTCTTCGCGGTCGCGCGCGAACCAGCCGCCGAGCCGCAGTCCGCCGTTCGTCTCGCGCGGGACGACGCCCCACCCTTCGAGCAGCGGCAGTCCCGCCGCGGCCCGCGCCGCCTCGGCCGCCTTCCGCGCCCCCGGCCAGTCCGGAACCTCCGGCGGCTCGTAGGACACGAGCCGCACGCGCGACGCCCCGTCGCGAACCGCCCGCAGCGCCGGCGTCGACGACGGACCGGCGCCCCGGCCGACGACCCGGACCGGAACGCCGAGCGTCGCCAGCCGACCGAAAGCGGTCTCGATCGCCGACGGCGATACGTCGGCCCCGGACGCCCGCCGGCCGAGCCGGACGGCCGCGACCAGCGTCGTCCCGCTGCCGCAGAACGGGTCGAACACCAGGTCGCCGGGGTTTGACGACGACTCGACGACTCGCTCGAGCAGCCGCTCCGGCTTCTGCGTCGGATAGCCGGTGCGCTCGGACGGCGGCACGTGCATCGCATCCGGGATGTCCGTCCACAGCGAATCGACCGCCTGTCGCTCGAGCCACGTCGAGCCGTCCCCGTCCGGCGGCCCCGGCTCGAGGTCGTAGCGGATGCGGAGCTTCCCGGTGCGGGTACGGTGGATGCGTCCCTCGGCCTCCAGCCGCCGGATGCTCTCGTCGGTGTAGTCGCCGCGGGGGGCGGTGCGGAAGGCCCGGCCGGTCTCCGGGTCGAGCCGGTAGCCGGACCGGGCCACGGGTCGCGTCGTGGTCTGCGGATGGAAGGTCGGCGCGCCGCCCGGCTTGGCGTAGAGCAGGATCGTGTCGGTGACGCGGCCGAACTGGCCGGCACGCGCCTTGCGCCCGAGCGGCGGGTTGCGGCGCCAGATCAGTTCGTTGCGCAACGCCGCGTCCCCGAGCACGTCGTCGAGGTGCACGCGGACGTAGGCGGCGACGCGCCAGTCGAGGTGCACGTACAGGCTGCCGCCGGGCCGCAGCGCGTCGAGCGCGGCGGCGAGCCGCGGCGCCAGGAAGCGCACGTACTCCGCCGGACGGCCCTGGAACGGGTCGCGGAACGCCGGCCGCCGGACCGTCGTCGTCCCGGAGCCGCACGGCACCGCCAGCGACGCCGCGTAGCGGTAGCCGGAGGCGAACGGCGGGTCGAGGTACGCCAGGTCGACCGGAGCCGCGAGGCTCGGGCCGGCCTCGGTCGCGTCGCCCTCGAACAGCACCACCGGCGGCGCCGTCGCGCCGGGCGGCTCGAGCGAGAACAGCGGTTGCATTTCAGGGGGTCGGCGGAAGGGACACACGGCAGGCGGGTCGACGGCGGGCGGCTAGTCGTCCCGACGGTCGCGACCGCCGCCCCGGGGACCGCGACCGCCGCCGCCCCCGCCCCCGCCGCCGGCGCGGTCCTGGGCGAAGTCGACGCGGATGCGCCGGCCGTCGAGCTCGGTCCCGTCCAGCCCGGCCTTCGCCGCGCTCGCCTGTGTCTCGTTGT
>CAZMRP010000700.1:0-3235 GCA_964568275.1 uncultured Myxococcales bacterium | reverse complement strand
CGTCCGCGGCGGCGACCGGCGCGGGCGCAGCGGCGTGGCCGTTGCCCGCCGGCGCCCCCGGCCCGCTGCGGCACGCCAGCAGGGCCAGGACGACCGGCCAGGCACCGACGCGATGCGCAGCGATCCGAACCCTTCCCGCGGCGACGAACATGCAGCGACTGTCTAGTCGGAAGGCGCGTCGGCGTCCACCCCGGCGGGCACCGCGACGCCGGGCGGGGCGACCGGCGGGGGGCTCGGTTCCTCGGCGGGAGCGTCCGGGTCGCAGGGCGTGGCGTCGCTCGCGTCCGGCGTGTCGGTCGTCCGTGCGTCCGGCGTCGTCCGCGGACCGGCTCCCGTCTCGTTCTCTCGCAGCCAGTCCTCGGGGTCGTCGACGTAGTCCGCCGATTCGCCCGGGCCGGAGAGGTCGACCCAGAACGTGGAGCGGTCCCGCGCGTCGAGGTGCACGAACGTGCTGTTCGGGTAGTAGCCGACCCCGGCGTTGGGCAGGGTTCGGCAGAAGTCCCGCAGGTCGCGGTTCGAGACCCCGTCGATCGAGAAGTCGACCGCACGTCCGCGCATGTGGTTGCCGGGCTCCCGTCCGGGACGTTCGACGACCGGCCGGACGCCCGACTGCACGCGCAGGCGGCGGCCGGGCCAGCGGTCGGCGACGCGCTGCAGCAGCTGCAGCAGATCCGGGGCAATGCGCAGCGTACGTCCGCTCGGCACGTCGCGCAGCAGCCGATTGACCGTGCGGTGCGCCGAGGACCGCACCCGTCCGCGCGCGTCGTACAGGCGGACGGTCTCCTCCTCGCCGGTCTTGATGCGGTGGATCGTGATCGGGGTGGACGCGGCGCGGGTGCCTCGGTCCGAGCCGCCCACGTCGTCGTCCGGGATCAGCAGCGATCGGCCGGCCTCGTCAAGGTCGGGGTTCTCGATGTCGTTGGCGCGCTGGATCGCCCGGACCGAGACGCCGTGCTCGCGAGCCAGGTCGGACAGCGTCTGCCCCGTGCGCAGTTCGACCCGGATCCCGCCGCCCGTGCGTCGGGACGAGCCGCCGTCGTCCGCCGCGGGATTGCGCGGCGGTGGAATGCGCAGCCGCTGGCCGGGGCGGATGCCGGCGTCCTCGTCCAGGTCGTTGGCGCGTCGGAGGGCGGAGACCGAGATCCCGCACTCCCGTGCGATGCTCCACAGGCTGTCCCCTTCGCAGACCTCGCGGCGCCCCGAGCAGTCGGGCTCGTCGGCGGCCGCGGCGAGCGGGGCGGCGAGCCACAGCGGGACGACGAACCACGAAACGGCGGCGCGCGGACGCACGGATCTCACCTCCGGCCGGGCGGGGTCTGCCCGCCGGCGGCCGGGCGCATCGACCGCCGGAAGCCCGCGGGCATTCAGCCGGTCCCCGGGGCCAGGCTTCCCGCGGGCGCCGCGGCCGGCCGTTCGTCGCCGGACGCCACGCATCGACCGCGGGCCAGCGGCAGGTACAGCAGCAGACCCGAGGCGACGGTCGCGGCGCCGGCCAGCGCGACGACGGGCCGCTGACTGACGGCATGGACGATCATCCAGGAGGAGAGCCCGAGGAACAGCAGCGGCGTGAGCGGATAGCCCCAGGTCCGGTAGGGCCGGGCCAACGCCGGTTCGCGAACCCGCAGCACCAGCACACCGGCCACCGTCAGCCCGGCGGAGAGCGACAGGGTGATGCCGAGGTAGGTCAGGAGCGCGTCGAAGCTCGAGGTAAGGACCATCACCAGGGCCGCGGCGCCCTGCAGCACGACGGCCAACGCCGGTCCGCCGCGCCGGGTGCGGTAGCGCAGGAACGACAGCCGGGCGTAGTCCTCGCCCATCGCGTGGTACACGCGCGGTCCGGCCATCATCATCGCACTGCCCGACGAGACGAGCGCCAGGGCGATGGCGCCCGTCAGCACGGCGCCGGCCTGCTCGCCGAACAGGCGGCGGGCCGCCAGGTGGCCGATCTCCACCACGCCCGACAGCTCGCCCGGCGGGGCGGCCGAGAGGAAGACGATGTTGAGTCCCACATAGAGCAGCACGACCAGGGCCGTGCCGGCGACCAGGGCCCGCGGCAGCGAGCGAGCCGGGTTGCGCACCTCGCCGGCCAGGTAGGCCGCCCCGTTCCAGCCGCTGTAGGCGAACGAGACGAAGACCAGCGCCACGGCGAAGGCCGGCGAGAAGACCGCGTCCTGCAAGGGCAGCGAGCCGCCCGAGAACGCCGCGCCCGGGCTGCCCGCGAACGCGCCGCCGACGACGAACACCAGCACCAGGCCGATGTTCGCCGCGGTGAACAGGTTGTGCAGACTCGAACCGAACGTCACGTGCACGGCGTGCAGGGCGGTCAGTCCCAGGGTCAGCCCCACGGCCGCCACGGTCGGGTCGACCCCCGGCGAGACGGCCTGCAGGTACAAGCCGAACGCCAGGGCGCCCGCCGCGAGCGGCGCCGAGAAGCCGACCACCAACGAGACCCAACCGGCGGCGAAGCCGACCGACGGATGGTAGATGCGCGACAGCAGCCGGTACTCGCCCCCGTTGCGGGGCAACGCCGCCGTCAGCTCGGCGTAGCTCAGCGCGCCGCACAGCGCCAGCAGCCCGCCGATCAGCCACACCAGCAGCACGGCGGGCGTCGACCGCAGTTCCCCGACCAGCAGCCCGGACGTCGTGAAGATCCCCGTGCCGACCATGCTCGCGATCACCAGCAGCACGGCGGTCCCCGCCCCGAGCTTCCGCTGGGAGTCGGTGCGCCCGCGCCCGCGGTCGTCCTGCGGGTTCGCGGTCATCTGCCGTCGGGCCTCGACGTCTCCCATGGGCGGCGGATGCTAGCGCGGAAGACCGGAGAGCGGAACGCTGAACAGCAGCCCAGGCCCGCGGCCGCACGGATCGTCGCCGGCGGACCGATTCGGGGTCGAACGGGATCGACCCGGTCGCGGAAGCTGGTTAGGATGGACGGCGGTGCCAGGGGTCGAGCGCGCGGCCGCGCGGACGGCGCAGGAGGCCGCGAGGGAGAGCGAGGCGGCGATGAAGACGACGACGAGGAAGACCCGCAGTCGAAAGACGACAGCCAAGGCGGTGCGTGGGGCGACGCGACGGCGCGCCGCGGCCGTGAAGGCGCACACCCGGAAGGCGCCCCAGGGCGCGGCTCGGCAGCGCAAGGACCAGGTGGCCGCGCAGCGGAAGCACGCGGCGCATGCCAAGTCCCGCCAGCGCCGCCAGCAGGCCAAGCGCGACAGCCGCTAGCGGCGCTCCCGGCGGG
>CAZMRP010000699.1:0-3237 GCA_964568275.1 uncultured Myxococcales bacterium | reverse complement strand
TCCTCCGGAGGGTGGCGTAAGTGTGCGACATTGTTGTTAACCGATCACGGATGGACGGCGCTCGTGTTTCGCGACCGGCATCACGACGCGCCTCCCCCGCCGGCCCTCACGTCCTTCGGAGCCGCGCTCGGCGGCAAGGCACTGCGAATCGCACGACTACGAGAGAGAGAGAGAGAGAGAGAGAGAGAGAGAGACCGCTGCGGCTTGGCCGACGTTGCGGCGACCGCGAGAAACATCACACCACGACTCATCGCCCACCCCCGTCCTGCCTGCCCGTTCGCTCCGTCGACGAGTGTGACCTCCGGATGTGGCGGCCGTCAAGGACGATCTCGCCGAGCGGACCTGGAGTCCGAGCCGAGTGGCCGGGTCGAGCGTCGCCGTCGGGTCCGGCGGCGCCATTCGAGCGCCGTCAGTTCGCGGACGCCCCGAACAGCACGGCGAACGGCACCGCGAGGATCCGCTCCTTGGGCGGGAGGACTTCGCGGCCGCCGTAGAGCAGCAGGCCGAACCGCGCCTGCGGGGCATGCTCGTCGTGGTCGATGTCCGCTGAGCGTGCTGTCGACCGCAAGACCGGATCGGGCCGTGCCGCCGGCCGCCGGATCCGCGAGGCCGGTCGTCTCGCGCAGGGACGGCGTCCGCCGGGCCGCAGGACTACGGCACGCCGCGGAACAGTCGCAGCACCAACCCGGGCGGCCCCGCGTCATCGACGGATTCCGCGGAGAGCACGGCGAAGCCATCGGCGGTTCCGGTGGCCCCGTACGCGCGGACCGCTTCGAACCGGATCACGCGAGCAAGGGACGTCGCCACGCCCATCCGATCGGCGGGCAGGTACCGCAGATCGTAGCCGTCCAGGGCGTAGCCGAAGGCGAGCGCGTCCGGGGTCACCGCCAACCGCACGGGGGTGTTGGTCCAGTCATGGTCGATGAGCCGGTTGCGAATCGGCGGCGCGGCGAGCGCGCCGCCCGCCTCGATCGCCGCGACCCGCAGCTCGGCAATCCGCTCGACGTCAGGGTCCGGCGAGTAGGTCCAGGCCGTCAGCCACTGGGACCGGTCCGGAATCCACCGAACGTCGCCGGCCATGCCCTCGCCGAGGATCCCGACGTAGCGCGGGTCGCCCAGCGAGGCATCCAGCGTGACGAATCGGAGCGCGCACAGTCGGTGATCGGCCTCCCAAGGCTGGAGATAGACCACACCGAAGCCCGACGCGCCCGTCGCCACGTCCGGTGGGCCGGCGGCGGCCGGGAGACGGTGCACCGCTCCAGGCGTGACGCCGTCGATCTCGACCCGCCGGATTCTGATCTCGTTCGGGACGTCGATCGGGCCGCAGGCCGACCAGACCGGAATGTCGCTCCCGTCATGGAGCCAGGCCAGGATGAAGGCGCCGTCCGTCGTCAGGTCTGCCGCGGGAAGTCGCGCCCGCGCGTCCGCCTCGACCAGCACCGGCTCGGACATCGGCTTTCCCTCGCGGTCCAGCCGGAGGTACCACAGCCCGCTCTCCAACTCGACGTAGAACAGGCCGAAGCCCGCGCCGGTCCAGACGACCTCCATGCCTCCATACGACCGCAGCGACGGCATCGTCCATTCCGCGTCGAGCCGGCGTCCCGTCCGGTCGAAACGCCAGAAGCGGATGCGACCCGCCGATTCCTCCGGAGAGTCGAACCACCCCGTGGCGAACTCGGAGCCGGTCCAGACCAGCGGGAGTCGTTCGAAGGTCGCGTGGGTGGCAACCGTGCCGGTCAACGTCGCCGGCTCGCCGTCCGGCACGAAGTCCCCTGCCCCCGGGTCGGGGCCCGGCGCCGGGTCGCCTTCGCCGAGCCGACAGAGCCAGTCGCACCCGTCGCCGTTCAGCCGGTTCCGGTCGTCGCATTCCTCGCCCGGGTCCAGCACACCGTCCCCGCAGATCCCGCCGGTGGGCGGCACGACGACGTACTCCGACCCCTCCCAGCCCGGTACGTCGGCCTCCGGATCCGCCCCGTCGAGGTCGGGGACGTCTTCCGCATCACCGGTAGAGTCTGACGGCTCGGCGTACTCGCCGGGCGACCCGCCATCGTCATCCGCGACCTCGGCACCGACGTCGCCGTCGGCGTCGCCGGTGCTGCCGCCACCGCAGCCGACCACGGCGAGCGCCAGCGAAAGCGGCCAGAAGAGATCCCATCGCACCCGGCCCAAGGCCCTCGCGGAGGTCATCCCGCCACTCCTCTCACCGCCCGACCCGACCCGCAGGCCGGCTTCCGGGCTCCGCTACGAACAGCCGCCGCAACGCCCGTCCGTGGAGTCACAACCCGATGCGGTGCCCCCGTTGGTGCCGCAAGCGCAGTAGTCGCCGCCGGCGTTCGGATCGGCATCCAGGGCATCGCAGCCGTCATGGCCGTAGAGGATGCCGTTTCCACCAGAGTCGTGGATTGTGTCGGCTCCGCCATGACCGTTGATCTCGTCGGACGTTCCACCGCCTCCCGACAGGTAGTCCGCCCAGGGCGTGCCGTACACCTTGTCCTGGTCACCGTCACCTCCGTAGGCTGCCGCGCTTTCGTCGACACAGTCGCTGGCGGCGGGATTGGCTTGGTCGCACAGGTAGAGGTGGTCGGAACCCGCTTCGCCATGGAGCTCGAAGTAGCTGCCGTCCGGCACCTGCCCCGTGATCGTGCAGTTGTCACCACACGTTTCGCCGGTCGTGGTCGCCAACCGGACCAGATCGTTCCCCGCGCCGGCGAAGACCTGGTAGAAGCTGTGCCCGCTGGACGATTCCTTGTAGCAGGTGATGTAGCTGCCTCTCAACCTGGCGCCGCCGGGCATGAACGTCACGTAGTACAGGCAGATCCCGTAGCCGTCGTTGGCGCCCCCCGGTCGGGCGATGTAGCCGAAGACGATGTACGTCGCGTCTCCGTCGCAGGTCCACCACTGCATGCCGTACCAGCTACCCTCCGTGCAGCTGTGCGCCGAGGAAACCGCGGGAGCGGACAGGCACACGCCCATCAGACCAACGCACAGCCATGAACACACGACCGCGCTACTCGATCCCTTCGCCATCATCGTCCTCCCTTCGCCCCACCGGGCAAAGCGGGCGCCCGTCGCGCCGCCGCGCATTCACGTCGTGCGCGTGAGGACGATGATCCCGCGGCAAGAGACGACACGGGGCCCGTTCTGGCCGACACGGGGACCGTTTTCGGCGACACGGGGACCGATCCGGGCGACACCGTGACGGCGGAAGCGGACACGATGTCTCCCGGAGGGCGACGG
>CAZMRP010000698.1:0-3238 GCA_964568275.1 uncultured Myxococcales bacterium | reverse complement strand
ACCTCGAAGAGTAGGGATGACGCCGCCGCGCGTGCGGACGTCGCGTCCGGGGAGGTCGCGGGCGTCCGATGAACCTCTCCGCGCCGTTCATCCACCGCCCGGTCATGACCACGCTGGTCATGGTCGCGATCCTGGCCTTCGGCGCGATGGCCTACGAGCTGCTGCCGGTCTCCGACCTGCCGACCGTGGACTACCCGACGATCTCGGTCAGCGCCTCGCTGCCGGGCGCGAGCCCGGAGACGATGGCCTCCTCGGTGGCCACGACGCTGGAGAAGCAGTTCTCGACGATCGCCGGCATCGACTCGATGACCTCCAGCTCGTCCCTCGGCAGCACCAGCATCACCCTGCAGTTCACGCTCGACCGGGACATCGATGCGGCGGCCCAGGACGTCCAGGCCGCGATCGCCCGCGCGACGCGGCAGCTGCCGCGGGACATGCCGAGCCCGCCGTCGTACCGCAAGGTCAATCCGGCGGATTCCCCGATCCTGTTCCTGGGGCTGACGTCGCCGACGCTGCCGCTCAACCTGCTGGATCGCTACGGCCAGACGATCATCGCCCAGCGGCTGTCGATGGTCCCGGGGGTGGCGCAGGTCTCGGTGTGGGGCGGCCAGAAGTACGCCGTCCGGATCCAGCTCGACCCGACCGAGCTGGCCCGTCGCGGGATCGGCATCGATGAGGTGTCGCAGGCGATCGGCGGGGCGAACGTCAACCTGCCGAACGGGGTGCTGTACGGCCCCGACCGGTCGTACACGCTCAAGGCCACGGGCCAGTTGCTCGAGGCGGACGAGTACCGGCAGATCGTCGTCGCCTGGCGCGGGGGCAGTCCGGTCCGGCTGGGGGAGTTGGGGACGGTCCTCGACGACGTCGAGAACAACAGGGTGGCTGCGTGGCTGGTCGGCGAGCGCGAGGAGCGGGCGCTGTTCCTCGCCGTGCAGCGCCAGCCGGGCACGAACACGGTGGAGGTCGCGCGCCTGGTGCGGGCGCTGCTGCCCAGCCTGGCCGAGCGGCTCCCGGCGTCGGTGAACCTGGAGGTGCTGCTCGACCGCTCGGACTCGATCCGCGAGTCGGTCGACGACGTGAAGTTCACGCTGCTGCTCACGCTCGGCCTGGTCGTGGTCGTGATCTTCGTCTTCCTGCGCAGCCTGACGGCGACGCTGATCCCGTCGCTGGCGATGCCGATGTCGATCGTCGGCACCTTCGGGGTGATGTACCTGCTGGACTACAGCCTCGACAACCTGTCGCTGATGGCGTTGACGCTGTCGGTCGGGTTCGTCGTCGACGATGCGGTCGTGATGCTGGAGAACATCGTCCGGCACCTCGAGATGGGCAAGCCGCGGCTCCAGGCGGCGCTGGACGGCGCGCGCGAGGTCGGCTTCACGATCGTGTCGATGACGGTGTCGCTGGTCGCGGTGTTCCTGCCGGTGCTGTTCATGGGCGGGCTGGTCGGCCGGCTGTTCCGGGAGTTCGCGGTCACGATCGGCGTGGCGGTGCTGGTTTCGGGCGTCGTGTCGCTGACGCTGACCCCGATGCTCGGCAGCCTGTTCCTGCGGCCGATGCACGGCGTGCGCCACAACGTGCTGTACCGGGCGTCGGAGGCGATCTTCGACGGGGTGGTGCGCGGCTACGGCGCGAGCCTGCGCTTCGTGCTGCGCCAGCGCTGGATCTCCCTGCTGTTCACGCTGGCGGTCTCCGTGGCGACGGTGGTGCTGTTCCAGCGCGTCCCGAAGGGCTTCATCCCGAGCCAGGACACCGGGCAGCTCAACGTCACGCTGGAGGCGCGGGAGGGGATCTCCTTCGAGGCGATGGTCGAGCACCAGCAGCAGGTAGCGGCGCTGGTGGCGCAGGACCCGAACGTCGAGCTGTTCATGTCGTCGGTCGGGGGCCGCGGCGGGGGCGGCTCCAACTCCGGCAACCTGTTCATCCGGCTCAAGCCGCGCGCGGAGCGGTCGCTGACCGCCGACCAGGTGGTCGAGGCGCTGCGGCCGAAGCTCGCCGCCGTCCCCGGCGTGCGGGCCTTTGCCCAGAACCCGCCGCTGATCAGCGTCGGCGGCCGTTCGGCCCGCAGCCAGTACCAGTTCACGCTCGTCAGCCCCGACCTCGAGCAGCTGTACGAGTGGGCCCCGCAGCTCGAGGCCCGGCTGCGCGAGCTGCCGGAGCTGATCGATGTCAGCACCGACCTCCAGATCCGCAACCCGGAGGTCCGCGTGATCATCGACCGTGACCGGGCCGCGGCGCTGGGCGTCTCGGTCGAGGCGCTGGAGACCGCGCTGTTCACGGCCTACGGCACGCGGCAGGTGACCAGCATCTTCGCGCCGGAGGACCAGTACAGCGTGCTGCTCGAGCTGGCCCCGGAGTACCAGCGCGACCCGCTGGACCTGGCGCTGCTGCACGTGCGCGCCGCCGGCGGCGAGCTCGTCCGCCTCGACACGCTCGCCCGCCTCGAGCCGACGGTGGGCCCGCTCAGCGTCAGCCACCAGGGCCAGCTCCCGTCCGTCACGCTGTCGTTCAACCTCAAGCCCGGCGTCTCGCTCGGCGCGGGGCTCGAGCAGGTCCAGCGCACGGCGCGCGAGGTGCTGCCGCCCGGCATCTCGACCTCGTTCCAGGGCACGGCCCAGGTCTTCCAGTCCTCGCTCACCGGCCTCGGCACCCTGCTGCTCGTCACCGTCCTGGTCATCTACCTCGTGCTCGGCATCCTCTACGAGAGCTTCCTCCACCCGCTGACGATCCTCTCGGCCCTCCCGTTCGCGGGCGCGGGCGCCGTCGCCACGCTGATGGTGTTCCAGGCGGAGCTCAACATCTTCGCCTTCGTCGGGGTCATCATGCTCGTCGGCCTGGTCAAGAAGAACGGCATCATCATGATCGACTTCGCGCTCGACGCGCAGCGCGCGGGCGACAAGTCCCCGCGCGAGGCGATCTACGAGGCCTGCATCGTCCGCTTCCGGCCGATCATGATGACCACCTTCGCCGCGTTGTTCGGCACCCTGCCGATCGCGCTCGGGATGGGCGCCGGCGGCGAGGCCCGCCGACCGCTGGGCCTCGCCGTCGTCGGCGGCCTGCTGGTTTCGCAGATCCTGACGCTGTACGTGACGCCGGTGATCTTCACCTACCTCGAGGGGCTGCGGCGCTGGCGTCCGTTCCGCCGCCGCGCGGCCCCGCCGACCCCGGTGGGCGGCGACGCGGGACCGGACGCTCCGGCGACGAGCGAACCCGCGGCGTCCGCCGCGACACCCGCGTAGCC
>CAZMRP010000697.1:0-3247 GCA_964568275.1 uncultured Myxococcales bacterium | reverse complement strand
ATCGACGATGTCGCCGTCGGCGGGGCGGCCGTCGACGTGGAGCACGGCCTGGGCGAAGACCCACGGGTGTCCGGCCCACACGGCCAGCACGTGACCCTTCGACGCCCGCAGGACGACGCTCGCCATCGGGCGGGAATCTAGCAGCAACCCTGGGGGAATGGGAATCGGGCTGGGCGGCGGCCCGCCGCACGGGACCAAGCGGCTCCAGCGGCAGGTCGACGTGCCACAGCGTCACGTCAAGCAGCGACGGCGTGACTTCGAACGAACACGGCGTCGGATCGACCGGCTGCAGCGTGAGTGCGGACGACCACAGCGTCGGGTCGACCGGCTGCAGCGTGACCTGGCACGGCCTTGGCGTCTGATCGATCGACTGCAGCGTGCGTTCGACCGGCTGCAGCGTCGGATCGACCGGCTACAGAGTGAACTCGAACGGCTACGGCGTCGGATCGACCGGCTGCAGCGCGAGTTCGGGCGGCCATGGCGTCGGGTCGACCGGCTGCGGTGTGGACGTTCGTCGAGAAGCGCGAACCAGCGAGAGAGCGCGGCGCAGGAGCAGGATAGGCACCGCGAGGGCGGCCGCAATTCCGACGGTTTCCGCCGATGTGCGACTCGCAGGAAGTCGCCCGTGGCGCGATTCGATTCCCGCGTCTTCCAGCGCGCGTTTCTAGTGTACGCCGAAGCCGTGCCGTCGCGCGTCTCGCTCAGCCGGTTCCCGGTCTTGTCGTAGGTCCAGTCCAAGTTCCCCCACCAGCCGTCCGCGCCGACCAGTCGATCCAGCGCATCGCCTCAGCCACGCGGCCGGGGCCTCGTAGCGATCCATGCGAGGAAGCCCAGCAGCCCCATGGACAAGATGCCGGCCAACACCGTCTTCCAGAGCCCAACGCCTAGGCCTTTGAGAAGCGCGAAGATGGCGAGGAAGATGACGAGTTCGAGAACGAAGACGAGTCCGCCGGGGCCGGCAGCACCTGATTGAGGGTTTGGTCCCGACCGCGTGACCTGCACCCGTCTCTCCCATCCAGGAAGCGCGTGGCGCGAAGTGCTGTGAGGGCCCGTTCGTTCGCGCCCGGCAGCCGGATGCCACCTCGTCCACGCTGGTCGATCCATCTTTGACGCGACCTCAACCGCCAGCGAGCCGACAGCGGCAGGCGGCCTCCGCATGCTCTGCTTCCACGTCGCACATCATCTTGGCGGGCTTCGGCACGATGAACCCACCGACCCAACACAACGCGCTCTGCCAGTAGTTGACTCTTGTAGCGCACAGGATTCGCCAAGCGCTCCATGCGACGCCCCCCGCGACCGCCGCGCACCGCATGTAGACCGCCCAGTACTCCCGACGACATTCGTCGCCCGGTGGTGCAATGACATCACGCGCCCAGCCGCTGACGGCTGAACTGTTGCTCCAGAAGCTCACCCCGGGCCATCCCGGCGGAATCGGAAACGCGCCGTCGTAGTCCCACCACTCGCCGGGCGCGTTGAACGCGTGGCTGTACGGGCTGGCATTCGCCGAGATGCGTCGTGCGTAGTGCTGTCCATCGCCAGCTGCCATGCCGTCGCAGACTCCGGGTGCCACCGTGAACGACAGGTCGGCTGGGTCAGCCTGGAGGAACCGCCCGAGACTGGGCGCGAGCCATCGTTTGGACGAAACCAAGCCACGGTCATCGACACCACCGTCCCCCACCTGCCCCGGAAACCGCAGCGGCTGGGGCATCGTGGCGACGACCTCGTCCGTCGCCCCGAACGGCTCCATCGGGCCGTCCCAGACCTCGGCGCCCGCGGCGTCCACCAGCTTGCGCGGCGTCGGCAGGTGGTCGTTCGCGTACCAGTACCACTGCCCGCCGCGACGCGCCGCCAGGACGTGGTAGCCGTCGAGGTACACGTACTCCGCAAGAACGTTCAGCGCCGGGTCGTACGAACTCCCCGCCGAACAATCGTGCTCCGCGATCAGCCGGTCGTAGAGGTCGTGCACGAACGTCGTGCATCGCGGCGTCGAAAGCGGCAGGCCGTCTTCATTCACGTGCTCCACCCGCCGGACCCGCCGGAGCTTCCAGTCGTACCCGCTCTCCTGGACGAGCGTCGTCGCGCACGTCGAACACGCCCCCGTCCGGTCCGCGCCGCAGCCCACGGGATCGACGAGCTTCCGAATCGCCACCAACCGATCCGCGGCATCGTAGTCCAGGCACAGGTCGTCGTAGCGGGTGGCGTTCCCGGAAGCGTCGTAGGCCAGGACGTGGGCATCGCCGCCCGTCACCGTCGCCAGCCGACTCGTCCCCGGCTCGTAGGCGTACGTGGACGCCGTGCCGTCGCGCGTCTCGCTCAGCCGGTTCCCGGTCTTGTCGTAGGTCCAGTCCAAGTTCCCCCACCAGCCGTCCGCGCCGACCAGTCGATCCAGCGCATCGTGAGCGTACCCCGCGGTCCGGCCCGGGTCCACAACGTCGGTGATGCCGCTACGCATCTTGTCCGCGGTCGCTTCCTCCATCGGAACCGCTCTGCAACTCGTGGGTCGCCCCGACATGCTCCCGTGGCATCACATCAACGTCCCGCGTCTTTGCTCGACGGCTCGCATCGGTCGTCCGGCCTTCTACGACACGATCCCGTTCCCGGCTCTCGTCGGACTCTCTGGTCGCCTTCTCCGTCCGATGTGCGGCGACCGCCCGAACCGCGCGGAAGCCGGCCCACCCGACCTGCAACCAGATGCCGACGAACAGCACAGGGAGGAGCAGGAGCAGGGGAACTGTGATCAGGGTCGCCGCGAGCGTCCAGCCAAGCGCGTCCAGAATCGCACCGACCAGCAAGCTAAGGGAACAAAGCAGGGCAACGCGCTCCAGACATCCAAGTCTGGAAACGACGCGACGGATCCAGCCCGGATGGTCGATGCCCGACGCCACCTGTGCCTCTCGTTCCGTGGCCTTCTCCTGCGTCCCGTGCCGATTCTCGGAGCGACCATCTCCTGGAGCTCCGGTCATTCCAGACCCCACTCGCAGCCCCACTCTCGATTCGCGAAGGCCGTGCAGTCCTTCGTCAGCAGCTTCGTTGGCCAGACGAACTGCGCACAAAGGAACCAGCAGCCGAGCATCGCCATCGCCGAGTTGGGATCCGCCGCTCCCACGGGGCAGAAGTACTTGCAGGTGACCCAAGCAACCGCAAGGGAGGCCCACGGCAGGGACTTGGGTGGGCTCCTCATGCAACCAAGGAACGAACCAATCCAGTCCGCCGCACATGCATAGGTGTCGCGGACGGAGTCGTAGTT
>CAZMRP010000696.1:0-3251 GCA_964568275.1 uncultured Myxococcales bacterium | reverse complement strand
AGTCAACGACCGACCCGGCCGTCGCGGGCGGCGGCGACGAGGCGGCGACGGGGCGGGGCCTGATGGCGGCGACGGCTTCCGCGCCGGCGGGCGGCGGGATCGTCGGCTGCTGGTCCGGCGGACGCAACGAGCCGCGGGTGGACGACGACTCGAGGAAGCGCTTGAGATCCTCGAGACTGCGGGCGCGCGCCACGCCCGGACCGGGCGGTATCGAGGCGGGCGGGGGAGGCGGGACGAGGGGAGACACCGATTCCAGGGAGTCGGGTTCGAGGTCCAGGTCGACGACGTCGGTCAGGTCGTGGACCGCGGACCCGCCCGGGCCGGGCTCGCCCGTCTCCGGCGCGACACGGGCGATCCGCCGCTTGGCGCGCTGGATGTGCGGCTCGTAGGTGCCTTCCTCGATCGCGCGGCAGATGCGCTGCCAGTAGGCCGTCAGCGTCGTGTAGCGTTGCAGCATCACCTGGAAGCGGAAGCGCTGGGCGGTGTTGTTGCAGCGCTCGCGACGAAGCGCCTGGAGGCGTCGTTCGAAGTCGCGGCGCAGCACACCGGGCTCGATCTTCTCGATGCCCATGAAGTACTGCTCGTACATGGCGCGCAGCCGGTCGAGCTTCTTCTCCAGGTCCTCGACCTGGGCGCCGAACTCGCGCACGTCCATCGGGCGGCCTCAGAGTGGAACGATCGACAACTCGTCGAAATGCACGGGGGTGCCCCAGTTGCTGAACGCGAAGTGGTCGTTGCCGGGACCGCACAGCGGGTCCTGGTCCTCGATCTTCAGGAACAGCCGGCCGTCGACGTACCACTCGATGGAGCCGTCCCGCACGCGGATCGACCAGCGGTACCGCCGCCCGCGCTCGACCCGGGTCTCGTTCTCCTCGACCATCCGACCCTCGTGCTCGTCGCGGCGGGCGATGGTGTTGACGGTGTTGCGCCAGCCGCCCATGATGAACACGTAGCCCGTGCCGACGTAGCTCCCCTCGTCGTCGGCGCTCGACTTGCCGTCCCCGAACACCTCGACCTTGATGTCCCCCTCGGTGGAATCCGACCAGGTCACGAAGTCGATCTTCACGTCGCAGGGGATGCGACGCTTGAGCCACATCGGGTGGTTCTTGGCGCCCTCGACGAACAACGCCCCGTCGCGGACCTCGTAGACGTCGAGGGTCGCGCGCCACAGCTCGAGGTTGAGGCGGCCGGAGTCGAAGTTCTCGGAGATCGGCTCCTTGAGTTTCGGATCCTTGCCTTCCATGCAGCCGGCAAGGGCGACCACGAGCAGCAGACGGGTGCAGACACGGACGGTGCGCGGCACCTCGGACCTCCTTGCGGTCCGACACGGCCGGACCGGCGCGGCCAGTCTAGGGCAAGCACGGCGGCGGAGCAACGGGCGGTCGCGGTGGTGCTACGGCCGCCAGAGGTCGCGGCCGCGGCCCTGGCCGGCCGGGACGCCGAAGTGGCCGAGCAGGGTGGCGCCGACGTCGCCGAGCGCGGGGTCGCCCTGGACCAGCGGACGGGTGGAGAGCAGGAACCCCGGCAACCCGGCGGCATCGCCCGAGGCGTGATCGACGCCGACCGGCGTCCGGTTCGGCTCGAGTTCCCGGTCGGGGACCAGGCCGGCGACCGTCTGCTGGCTGACCGCGTAGGGTTCGGCGAAGACCACCAGCAGGTCGGGCAGCGCGTCCTCCCGGCGGCCGCGCAGCTCCCGTCCGCGGACCAGCACGCGGTCGACGACCCGGGCGCCGCCCGCCCCCGCATCCCGCCAGGCCAGCAGCTTGTCCTCGATGCGACCCAGCACCTGCGTCCGCCGCTCCTCCGGCTCGACGGTCCCTTCGCGCTCGCGACCCTCGAGGTTGAGTTGGACGAAGGGCCCGCCGAGCGCGTAGGCCTGCGAGCGGGACCAGTCGACCTCGGCCAGGTCGCGCACGCGGTCGGCGGGTCCGGTCGCGGCGGCGAACGGGTCGGCGGAGCGCAGGACCAGCAGTCCCTCCTGGACCAGCCAGGCGTTGAGGTGCACGACGCGACGGTACGGCCGCAGACCGTGGTCGGACAGCACGAGCAGGACGTCGTCGGGACCCAGGCGTGCCGCGACCCGGCCGACGAGGTCGTCGACGAACGCGTAGGCGGCGAGCACGGCATCGCGCAGCTGCACGTCGCCAAAGCCGGGCGCGGCGGCCACCGACCGGGCCTCGTCCCACGCCGGGTGTTCGGGGTCGGCCAACCGCTGCAGCCCCGCGGCCACGCGCTCCACGGTGGGGACGAAGGCGACCAGCAGATCGAAGCCGCCGCGCTCGAGCTCGCCGAGCAGCACGCGGGAGCGCGCGGCGAAGTCTTCGGCCAGGTCGGCGAGATACGTCTCCTCGGTCTGCAGGCCGGCGGCGAGCGCCGCGAGGTCGCCCGGGGTGCCGAGGGTCGGGAGACGTCCGTAGCGCGCGGACAGCGACGCGGCCCAACCGGGCGGCTCGGACAGCGGGAACCACGGTGCGGAAGGCGAGACTTCCAGCGGCGCGGCCAGCAGCAGCGGCAGCTCGCCCGCGTCGACGACCAGGAACCGCAGCAGTCCCTCCACGACGACGTCGCCGCCGCGGAACACCACCGGCATCCGCGCGCTCCAGTACCCCGGGGGCAGCTCGCTCTCGTAGCCCGGCACGGCCACCGTCAGTCGCGTCGGGTCGGTGCCCCGGCGCACGTCGACGGGCAGCGTGAGGCGCCCGGGCGTTCCGGGCGCGTGGGGACCGGGAAGCAGCGCCGACCAGCCGGTGGCCGACGGCAGCAGGCGCACGCGATCGACGGCCGCGGCATCGAGCACGCCCTCCGGAAACGCGGCGCCGAGCAGCGTACCCCGGCCGGGCCGGCCGGTGAGGTCGGGGGTCCCGGCGCCGGCCAGCAACTCCGCCCCGGGCGCCCGCTCGGGCGGCAGCTCGTAGGGCGCCCAGAGCACGCGAACGCGGTGACCGGCCAGGGCCAGCGTGGTCCAGAAGGCGGTTCCGGAGCGACGGGTGGCGACGCGTGGGGGCGCCGCGTCCAGGTCCAGCTCGACGGTTCCCGGGCGCGTGCGATAGGCGGCGGGGTCGAGCCGCAGGGGTCCGAACACGCCGGAGTCGGCGGGCGGCAGGCCGGTGATGAAGGTGGTCCAGGCCGCCTCGCAGCTGGGCGGCTCGGTGGTCCGCAGCGACGAGAAGCCGTAGGCCTCCCGCAGCCGGGCGAAACTGGGCAGTCGCCCCTCCGTCGCCCAGCGCTCGACGTCCGCGAGGTCGAGCGCG
>CAZMRP010000695.1:0-3254 GCA_964568275.1 uncultured Myxococcales bacterium | reverse complement strand
ACGCTCGAGCGCTTCCCGTTCGACGCCACGCGCGGCGAGGCGGTCGTCGTAGCCGGTCGGTCCGCGGAGACCACGTCGCCCGGAACGCTGGTGCAGATCGTGCTCGAGCGGCCCGGTTCGGCGCCGCGCGAGCTGGGGGCCCTGGCGATCACCGGCGGCGGTCGGTTCGGCGGGACGGTGACGATTCCCGGCGACGTGGCGCCCGGCGACTACGTCCTGCGCGCGGTCGTCGTCCCGTGATAGATTCCGGCCGATGCGCGTGGCGCTGGCCCAGCTCAATCCGACCGTCGGCGACCTCGACGGCAACGCGAGCCTGATCCTCGAGGCGGCGCGCGCGGCGCACGCGCGGGGGGCGACGCTGGTCGTCTTCCCCGAGCTGGCGCTCACGGGCTATCCGCCGCGCGACCTGCTCGAGCGACCCGCGTTCGTGGCCCGCAACGAAGCGGTGCTCGGCGCGCTGGCCCGCACGCTGCCTCCGGTGACCGCGCTGGTCGGCTTCGTCGAACGGAATCCGGGCGGTACGGGGCGGCCGGTGTTCAACGCCGCGGCGCGGGTCGAGCGCGGCCGGGTCGCGGGCGTCTATCGCAAGCGGCTGCTGCCGACGTACGACGTCTTCGACGAGGACCGGCACTTCGAGCCCGGGACGGCGCCGTGCGTGTTCGAGCACGGCGGGCGGCGGGTGGGGGTGACGATCTGCGAGGACCTGTGGACCGCCGGCACCGACGAGGCGGTCCGCCACCGCGCCGACCCGCTGGCGGAGACGCGGGCCGCGGGCGCCGAGCTGGTGGTCAACCTGTCGGCCTCGCCGTTCACGCTCGCCAAGCGCGAGTTCCGCCGGGAGCTGTTCTGCGGCCACGCGGTGCGCCACGGCGCTCCGCTGGTGTTCGTCAACCAGGTCGGCGGCAACGACGACCTGCTGTTCGACGGGCACTCGCTGGCCGTCGATGCGCGCGGACGGCTGCTCCACGAGGGGCTCGAGTTCGAGCCCGAGCTGGCGGTGCTCGACCCGTTCGCCGACGGCTCGGCGACGGAGCTGCGACCGGTAACGGAGCCGGAGCTGGTGCGACGGGCGCTCGGGCTGGGTCTGGCGGACTACGTGCGCAAGTGCGGCTTCGAGTCGGTGGTGCTGGGTCTCTCGGGCGGGATCGACTCGGCGGTGGTGGCGGTGCTGGCGGCGGAAGCGCTGGGGCCGGAGCGGGTGCGCGCGCTGGCGCTGCCGTCGCGTTTCACGTCCTCGGCGTCGCGGGAGGACGCGCGGGCGCTCGCCGCGGCCACGGGGATCCGGCTGGACGAGGTCTCGATCGAGCCGGCGTTCGCGGCCCTCCTGCAGTCGCTGGGGCCGCTGTTCGGCGACCGGCCGTTCGACCTGGCCGAGGAGAACCTGCAGGCCCGGATCCGCGGCGCGCTCCTGATGGCGGTGTCCAACAAGTTCGGCCCGCTGCTGCTCACCACGGGGAACAAGACCGAGATCGCGGTCGGCTACGCGACGCTGTACGGCGACATGTGCGGCGGGCTGGCGCCGATCGGCGACCTGGTCAAGCGCCGGGTCTACGAGCTGGCCCGGCACCTCAACCGGATCGCCCCACGCATCCCGGAACGGGTGCTCGTGCGGCCGCCGAGCGCCGAGCTGCGGCCGGACCAGCGGGACGAGGACTCGCTGCCGCCGTACGCCGAGCTGGACCGGGCCGTCGAGCTGCACGTGGAGGACGGACTGGACGTGCCGCAGCTGGTGGCCGCGGGGGTGGCGGCCGAGTTGGCCGAGCGGGTCGCGCGGCTGGTGCGCGGCGCCGAGTTCAAGCGCCGGCAGGGGGCGCCGATCCTGAAGGTGACGCGCAAGGCGTTCGGGCCGGGTCGCCGGCTGCCGATCGCCGGCCGCTGGCGCGACCCGCCGCCGGGTTGACGCTCCGCCGCCCGCCCGCGGGGGCTTGCCAATCCCCGGGGTTGTGACTAGATCCACGTCTGCCGGCGCGGCGGGGGAGCGCAGCGCGCCCGCAGGACGAGGACGATGAGCGCCCGCGAGAACCAACCGATCGAACCTGTGCTCCAGCGCTACGCCGAGGCGGAGCTGCCGACCGAGTGGGGCGCGTTCCGCCTGGTCGTGTATCGCGTGCCGGCCGATGGCGCGGAGCACCTGCTGGTGGCCCGGGGGGAGCTGCGCGACGCCGAGGAGCTCCTGTGCCGTGTGCACTCCGAGTGTTTCACCGGCGAGGTGCTGCACTCGCTCAAGTGCGACTGCCGCGACCAGCTGATCGCGTCGCTCGAGCGCCTCGCGGCGGAGCCGGTCGGCGCGCTGGTCTACCTGCGCCAGGAGGGCCGGGGGATCGGGCTCGGCAACAAGGTGCGCGCGTACGCCCTGCAGCAGCGCGGGCTCGACACCGTCGAGGCCAACCTGCGGCTCGGCTTCCCGGCCGACGCCCGGCGCTACGACGTGGCGGCGCGGATCCTGCTGGACCAGGGCGTCCGGTCGGTGGCGCTCTTGACCAACAACCCGGACAAGGTCGCCGGGCTCGAGGGGTGCGGGGTGCGGGTGGTGCGGCGCGTGCCGCTGGAAATCGCGGCCACACCGTACAGCGAGACGTACCTGGAGACGAAGCGGACCCGCATGGGTCACATCCTCGACCGGTTCATCTCGTAGTCGTTCAGCCGACGTTGATCACGCGTCCGACCCCGGGAACGTCCTTCTTCAGCGCGCGCTCCACGCCCATGCTGAGCGTGTAGCCGGCGGCGGGGCAGCCGTGGCACGCGCCGCGCAGGCGCACGTGCACGTCGTTCCCCTCGAGCTTGACGAACTCGATGTCGCCGCCGTCCGCCTGGAGATTCGGCCGGATCTTCTCGAGCGCCTGCTTGACCTGCTCTTCCATCGTGGCGTCCATCCTGGCGTCCTTTCGCTGCCCGGGGAGCGCCCCTGCGCCCGCCCGGCCCCCCGAAACAGACCAGACGCTTAGCAGACCCCCGGGAACCACGCAACGCGGAGGCCGGGGAGCGCGATGCACGGCCCGCCGGCGCGACGTCGCCGGTTCCGGGGCATCCGGTCCGACGGTCGGACCGGCGATGAGGGCGCTCCGGTGGGAGGAGGAACCGATGCTCGAGTTCACGACGATTGCGGACCATGCGAACCTCGCGGTGGACGTGACCCAACCGCGGCAGACGCCGCCGCCGGCGGAGCGGCGGTTCGCGGCGGCGCTGGCGGAAGGGATCGGCGCCGTGGTGGGCGGTGCCGGCGAGTTGGCGGCCGCGGCGCTGCCCGGCGGGGC
>CAZMRP010000694.1:0-3255 GCA_964568275.1 uncultured Myxococcales bacterium | reverse complement strand
ATCCTTGCGGGACCGGACGGCATCGACGGGGGTTGCGAGCCGCAGCGGCTGGGCGACCCGGACGCGGTCGAGTTGCGCGACGTGCGGGTATTGTCGGTGGAGGGCAACGGGGCGGTGGCGGTGGCGGCGGAGCTGGTGGAGGGGCAGCGGCGGGCGTGCGGGTGGCTGGCGGACCGGGGCGCGCGGGTGGAGCGGGTGGAGTTCCCGGCGTTGGGCGACTCGCTGATGATCTGGTCGTCGATGATGTCGGCGGCGGCGGGGACGTCGTTCGCGTCGCACATGGGTGGTGGACCCGAGGTCCGCGGGTGGCTCGAGCTGTTGCGGTGGGTGGTGGGCCGTTCGGCCCACACGCTGCCGGCGATCGGGCTGGCGTTATTGGAGCAGGTGCCGCGGTTCTACCGGGGGCCGCGGGACGAGTTCGTGGCGCGGGGGCGGGTGTTGCGGGAGGAGTTGGCGGGGCGGCTCGGGGCGGACGGGGTGATGCTGTATCCGTCGTACCCGACGCCGGCGCCGCGGCACCACCGGGCGTTGTTGCCGCCGTTCCAGTGGGTCTACACGGCGATCGTGAACGTGCTGGAGTTGCCGGCGACGCAGGTGCCGCTGGGGCTCGGGCCGGCGGGTTTGCCGCTCGGGGTGCAGGTGGTGGGGCGGCACGGCAACGACCACCTGACGATTGCGGTGGCGCGGGAGTTGGAGCGGGGGTTCGGGGGGTGGGTGCCGCCGCCGCGGTGGGGTGGTGTCCGGGTTGGGGTTGGGGTTCAGCGGGCGACGGAGACGTAGTCGAGGCGCAGCAGGACGTCATCGACCTGGTTGAGCACGAGGCCTTCGCCGCCGGCGAGGGCGAGGATATCGGCGGGGATGAACAGGGCGTACTTGCCGAACAGGCCGCGGGCGGCGAGTTCGGAGGTATCGCCGTTGGCGTAGTCGTCGGACTCGAAGGTTTCGCGGTCGACGTTGAAGTAGGCTTCGATGCGGGCGCGGGTCATCAGTTGCGCTTCGCTGCGCGGTCCGAGGCCGGTGCCGTATTCGCCGCCGAACACGGGGTCGCGGAACAGGTTGCGGGAGGGGCGGACGGAGGAGGTCTGGAAGGTGCCGTCGTGGGGGGCGCACCACTGGCTGTAGAAGGTGTTGGACTTGAGCAGATCGATGCGGGTGTAGGTGGGTGGTGCGGTTCCCTGGTAGAGGTCGTCGCCGCCGAGGATCGAGGCGTTGACGGACCAGAGTCGTTCGGCGCAATCGGTGGCGGAGAGGACGGGGATGCCCTCGGCCTGTCCGAGGCGGATGGCGCCGAGGGGAGCGATCTCGAAGGGGATCTGCTGGCCGAGGTAGGCGCCGGAGTCGTCGAAGACGGAGAAGCGGGGCGACTGGATCAGGAGTCGGAAGCGTTCGACATCGGTCAGGCGTTGTTCGCCGTCGGGGAGGTAGGTCCGGTCGGCGAGTTGGAGGAGTTGTTCGCGGAGGCTGAGGACGACCTTGAAGTCGGCGGGTCGGCTGCCGGCGACGCCGCGGGTTCCGGCGGACTCCCACAGTTCCTCGAGGGCGGCCTGGAGGCGGTTGGGGTGTGAGGCGGAGAGGATGGTGTCGCCGAGGGCGAGCGACTGTTGGGTTTCGTATTCGACGGCCTTGACGGCGAGGTACATGATGCGGCGTGCGATGCGCATGACGCGGAGGAACTCGTCGATGTTCTCGTCGAGCCACAGGTCGTGGCTGAGTGGGGGGACGTGGCGGTCCTGGGCGGCGGCGAGGGCGGCGCGGCCGTCGTCGTAGACGCAGCGGGCGGCGATCTTGAACTGTTCGAGGCGGTAGCGGGCGGCGTCGAGGTCGGTCATGGCGCGTGCGATCTGGAGGGTGGCGGTGCCGGCGCCGACGAGGTGCATTTCGGCGTCGTTGAAGCAGACGTCCTCGCTGATCTGGTGTTGGATGGTGGCCATCAGGGAGTCGTGGGCCTGTTTGGCCTCGTCCATGGCGTACTGCATGCCGTCGGAGAGTCCTTCGGCGGCGGCCTGAGCGATGGCGGCGCCGCATTCGACGGCCATGGCATCGCCGGCGGAGGCGCAGTCCTTGGTGGCCTGGGCGGCCTTGGCGATCTCGTCGGCGGCGAGTTTGGCGTCGCGGAACTCGCCCATCGTCTCGTCGTGTTCGGCCTGCGCGGCCTCGAGCTGGTCGTTGCCGACCTGCTGGATCAGGCAGCTCTCGATGGCGATGTCGTAGCGGGCCTGGAGCTCGGCGAGCTGGGAGCGTGCGATCTCGAGGTCCTGGGTAGCGGCGCGGATTTCGAAGACGGCCTCGCCCATCGAGCCGCTGTAGCATTCGACGCGGCTGGCGGGGGAGTTGGGGATGTCGTCGGGTCCGGGCAGGTGGGGATCGACGCCGGGGAACTGGCGGCGGCAGGCGTTGACGGCGTCCTCGATGGAGCGCAGGCCGACGGCGTTGACGCCGCCGACGCGGCGGAAGGTATCGGGTGTGACCTCGGCGAGGAGGGTTTCGCGAGGCGCGACGCAGCGGACGCAGCGACGGCGACCGTCGCCGCAGTCGACGGGGTAGGCGGCGTCGGGGCAGTCCGGCATCAGTTCCATCAGCTCGTTGTGTGCTTCGTCGAGGAAGCCGACCATGTAGCCGACGTTGTTGCGCAGGGTACGGACGACGCACATGTGGTACTTGACCTGATCGGCGGTGAGGAGGGCGGCGTACTCGTCGGCGGCGTACTCGCAGATCGGGTTATCCTGGCGGACGAAGCAGCGGCTTTCGTCGAACGGCTCCCAGTTCTCGATCAGGTCGATGGTGGCCAGACCCGGCGGGGTGCCGCAGAGGGCGGCGAGCTGTTCGCCGTAGGTGGTGCGGATCTCGTCGAGTTTCCCGTCGAGTTCGGAGGTCGACTGGGCGACCGCGACGTCGCGGTCGCGTCGGGCGGTCCAGGAGGCGCGGGCGGTATCGAGGGCGGCGGTGGCGCGAGCGACCATGACGGGGGCCCAGGCGAGCGAGGAGGAGTCGGAGCCGACGAGGTAGTCGGAGATGGCGGAGAAGCGGGCGGCGGCGGACTCTTCGGTGCCGAAGAAGTACAGCGGCAGGTCTTCGTCCTCGATCCCGAGGGGGTTGGCGCCGTCGAGGATCGCGTCGGCGTAGGTCAGCTGGCGGCCGAAGGCGCCGCCCATGGTGCGCAGCACGGCGTCCCAGCGGCCCTGCCACACCGGCTCGGGCAGGCCGTTGGCGGCGGCGTAGTTGGCGGCGCGGGCGGCGAGCTCGAGGGCGAGGGGG
>CAZMRP010000693.1:0-3268 GCA_964568275.1 uncultured Myxococcales bacterium | reverse complement strand
CCCCGCTCGGCCAGCGCCTGGAACAGCGGCCGCGCCGCCGTCGCGTCGTGCCGCAGGTCCCATTCGACCTGCCCCATCGCCCGCAGCAGGGCCGCGGACGCCTGCGCCGGACCGCCCGCCGCCGCGTACCAGCCGCGCACCCGCTGCTCCATCCGGTCCGCCGCGCCGGCCTGCAGCGCCAGGTCCACGTACGTGTCGAGCGCCGCGTCGTGCCCCGGGCTGAGGTCGAGGGCGGACTCGAGGTAGTCCAGCGCCTGGCCGGCCTCGCCCGCGCGCGCCAGCTGCACCAGGCAGTCGGCCGCCCGCTTGGCGTCGTCGGGTCGCGGGCTCGGCCCCTGGGCCCGGCGGGCGAACATCGCCGACAGGTCGTACAGCGCGTCGGCGTCGGTCGGCGCGATCTGCGTCGCCCGCTCCAGCGCCTCCACCGCTCCGTCCAGGTCCTGCAGCTGGTCCGCGCGCATGGTCGACAGCTCGCGCAGCAGCGCCACCTGCCGCTGCGCCGTCGGCTCGGACTTGATCTCGAGCTCGTACAGCTTCGATGCGCTGCGCATGTCGCCCGCCCGGCGGTAGATCTCCCGCGCCAGGTACAGCGCCAGCACGTTGGACGGGTCGATCGCGTAGGCCCGCTTGTAGCAGCGGATCGCCTCCTTCGCGTCGTTGTCCACGCGCTCCTTGATCTCGCCCAGGTTCTGGTACAGCCGGCTGCGCAGCCGGGCCGTCTCGGGGACCTCGCCCAGCTGCTCCACCGACAGGATGCGCTGCGTGATCAACTGGGCCAGCGCGCCGAGATTCTGGTCGGCGCGGTAGACCTCCTCGAGCTTGTCGCCGATCGCCTCGTGCGTCGGATGGACGCGGAACGCCTCCTCCAGGTCGCGCTGCGCGCGCGGACGGTTGTTCTCGCGCTCCAGCCACACCTGCGCCGCCTGCAGCAGGTGCTCGGCCCGGTCGCGCGGGTCCGCCAGGTTCCCCGCCCGGAACTCGAACAGCTCGGCCAGCTGCGCGTTCTGCCCGTTCTGCAGGAAGAAGTCCCGCAGCACCGCGAACGACGTGGGATCCGTCGGGTTCTCGATCAGACGCCGATGGTGCAGCTCGAGTTCCTGGTAGTCCATGGCCGCTCCGTCCTCCCGCCGTCCGAGCACGCGGCGCGGGCCCCCGGGGCGCCGCGCGCCGATGTCACCAGCCCTGCACGAGCGACCCGGGCGGTTCCGCGAGGTTGCGCCCCCCGGACCCGTCCGGATACGCGTGGCGTTGTATCACCCTTGCCCCGCGTCGCACAAGCGCCCTTCGTCCTCGATCGCGCGCGCGACCTGTCGACCGTAGTAGGCGCCGATCGTGACGTAGGACAGCGACAACACGAACAGGTACTCGGGGAACAGCATCAGGGGCGCCAGGACGTAGACCACCGCGATGTTGCCCATCTGGAAGTAGTTGAACCACCGCAGCCGGCGCATCCGCAGCTTGGGCAGCGGAAAGCGGGTCACCATCAGCACGCCGGCCGCCAGCAGCACCACCGGGATCAGCAGCGCCAGCGAGGACGCCTCGGGCCGCCCGGCCAGGTGACGCGTCGCCACCAGGTAGCCGGTCGACAACAGGGCCCCGGACATCGTGCTCGGCATCCCGAAGAACAGCCGGTCGCCCAGCGCCGCCGTCTGCACGTTGTAGCGGGCCAGCCGGGTCGCCGCCAGGACCGCGTAGCAGCCCGCCGCGACGTAGATCGCCACCCGCGACGCCCCGCTCGCGAACTCCGGCAGCGCCAGCCCCTGCTGCCCCAGCAGGAACGCGGGCGCGAGGCCGAAGGCGCAGAAGTCGGCGAACGAGTCGAACTCCACGCCGAAGCTGCTCTGCGCGTGCAGCAGCCGCGCCAGCGCCCCGTCGACCTTGTCGAGCAGCACGCACCAGACGATGCACCAGGCCGCCATCTTGAACTGCCCGTGCGACGACAGGTGGATCGACATCAGACCCAGCAGCAGCGAGGCCGACGTCGCGAGATTGGGCGGCAGATAGCGCAGCTTCTGCAGCACGGAACCACCATAGCGAAAGCGGCGGCGGGCGTCCACCTCCGGCCCCGGCCCGCCGCGGCCTACAGCCCGTACAACTCGCCGTACTTCGCCCGCAGGTACGCCACGTACGGCCCGGCTTCCACCGGCCGTCCCGTCGCCCGCCGCAGCAGCTCGTCCGGCTCGTACTTCCGCCCGTGCCGGTGCACGTTCGCCCGCAGCCACTTCCGCAGCCGTCCGAGCTCGCCGCGCGCGATCGACGCCGGCAGCTCCGCGTCGGCCCGCACCGCCGCGTCCCACAGCTGCACCGCCGCCAGGTTGCCCAGGCAGTAGGTCGGGAAGTAGCCGAACGACCCGCCCGACCAGTGGATGTCCTGCAGCACCCCGCGGGCGTCGTCCGGCGGCACGAGCCCCAGGTACTCGCGCATCCGCTCGTTCCACGCCGCCGGCAGGTCGGCCACCGCCAGCTCGCCGCCGAGCAGCGCCAGCTCCAGGTCGGCCCGCAGCATCACGTGCAGGTTGTACGTCACCTCGTCCGCCTCGACCCGGATCAGCGACGGCTCCACCCGGTTGATCGCCCGGTAGAACGTCTCGAGCGGCACGCCGCCGAGCGACGGGAACCGCGCCTGCAGCTCCGGGTAGAAGTGCGACCAGAACCCGCGGCTGCGACCGACCACGTTCTCCCACAGCCGCGACTGCGACTCGTGCAGCCCCAGCGACGCCGCCCGGCCCAGCGCCCCGCGCGCGTACTCCTCCGCGATCCCCTGCTCGTACAGCGCGTGCCCGCCCTCGTGCATCGAGCTGAACAGCGCCGACGACAGCAGGCGGCGGTCGAAGCGCGTCGTGATCCGCACGTCGCCCGGCGACAGCGGCGAGGTGAACGGGTGCGTCGAGCGGTCCTGCCGGCCGCGCGCGAGGTCGAACCCCATCCGCTGCAGCACGTGAAGGCCGAACGCCTCCTGCGCCGCCTCGTCGAACTCGCCCGTGAGGCACGCGGCGTCGACCGCCCGACCGCGCGCGGTCAGCTCCGCCACCAGCGCCACCAGCACCGGCCGCAGCTCGGCGAACAGCGTCCGGAGCCGCGCCGCAGTCATCCCCGGCTCGTAGTCCTCGAGCAGCGGGTCGTAGACCGACTCGTACGGCGCGAAGAACGCCGCGTACTCCCGCCGCGCCGCCACCAGCCGCTCGAGGTGCCCCTGGAAGTGCCCGAACCCGGCGCCCGCCCGCGCCTCGCGCCAGGCGTGCTGCGCCAGCGAGCCGAGCCGCGCGAA